>JAGOZX010000044.1 GCA_018058425.1 Sebaldella sp. | reverse complement strand
ATATATATCAGGTCATATGGAATATGCAAAATATAATCTTAGAGATGAATATATTAGAGATATTAAAAAGGGGATAGTTATAGAAAAACCAGAAAATTACTTTTTAGAAAATGATATTAATAAAGAGCCTGTTTTTTCATGGGATTCTTTTTCTAGGGAGTTTTATAAAAATTGGCTAGGGAGTATTTAATACAAAGAATTTTTAATAATTTAATTTCATAGAGGCATATGCATTAGTTATATATATTGAATTGATATTTTAAATGTATTTTACTAATGTATAGAAATGGACTATAATAAGTTATATTAATGAATGAGGTGGTAATTATGAAAACTGTAAATAATTCAATAAAACAAAATAAAACAAATAAATACCATCATCATACTGGTAGAGTTTGAGCCTAAGTAAAAAAAGGTGCAGACTCTTTTTAAGATAATTCTTGAAAGTAGTCTGTGCCAGTAGATGATATATATGAATCTGGACAGAAATGTTCAGATTTTTTTTTATAAAAAAAGGAGGATAAGAATGAAAAAACTTATTAGTAATTTAAAAAAAGAAGAAAGGGTTATTTTAGATTTAAGAAAATTATATGAGAACTATGGATATAAAAAAATAAAGCTAAATAAATTTGAGGAATATGAATTTTATAATAATAATAAAGATTTTTTTAAAACTGAAAATATATTAACTTTTACAGATTTAAATGGCAGGTTACAAGCCTTAAGGCCAGATGTCACATTATCTGTGGTAAAAAAAGTATCAAAAGATAATAAGCAGGGGACAAAAAAACTTTATTATATAGAAAACGTATATAGAGTATCAAAAGAAACAAGAGAATATGAGGAGTTAGAACAGTTAGGAGTAGAATTAATAGGTTCTGTAGATGAATACTCTAATTTAGAAATAATTGATATGGCAATAGAGAGTTTGAAGAGTATAAATAAAAATTATATTTTGGATATATCACATCTTGGGTTTGTTTCCGATCTATTGGAAGAAATGAATTTAGACTACAATAGTAAAAATAAAGTATTAAAAAATATCCATCTAAAGAATAGTCATGATTTAGAAAGGCTGTTAGATGATGAGAAAGTAGAATTAAAATATAAGGAGTGTCTTCTGAAAATAGCAAAATTATCTGGAAATTATAAAGAAGTTTTGGAAAAAGCAAAAAAATTAGCCTTAAATGAAAAAATGGAAAATTCTTTAAAAGAACTTCAAGCTTTGAGTAGTATATTTGATTTTCATGACATAGAAGATAAGGTCTTATTAGACTTTTCCATTGTAAATAACTTAGATTATTATAATGGAATAATTTTTCAAGGATATATAGAAAATAATTCAAAGGTAATTTTATCTGGAGGAAGATATGATAAATTAGCTGAGAGGTTTACAGAGAATCAAAAAGCTATAGGATTTGCTATCTTTTTAGATGAATTAGATAAGTTTAATAAAAAAGAATATGACTTTGATATATTGATTTTATATAAAAATGGAGAATACCCAGTATTATTAGATATGGTAAAAAAGCTTATAGAAAAAAATCATACTGTGAGGACAGAAAGGTATGATAAAAATAATTATGTAGATTTTAGATATAAAGAAAAATATATTTTTGATAATAATGAACTAAAAAGAGAGGAATAACTATGTTGAATATTGCCTTACCAAAGGGTAGATTGGGAAATAAAGTATATAATTTATTAGAAAAAATTGGATATGAATGTAAGGAAATTAAAGAAGATAATAGAAAACTTATTTTTGAGAATAGAGAAAAGGATATAAGGTTTCTACTTGTAAAGCCATCAGATGTGGGTATATATGTAGAAAAAGGAGCAGCTGATATAGGGTTTATAGGAAAAGATATATTATTAGAAAATACATATGATATTTATGAATTACTAGATTTAGAATTTGGTAAGTGCAAAATTTCAGTAGCTGCACTAAATTCATATATGGAGGATAATGAGAGAAAATTAAGAGTTGCAACTAAATATGTAAATATAGCTAAAAAGTACTATTTATCACAAAATAGAGAAGTAGAAATAATAAAGTTAAGCGGTTCAATAGAATTGGCTCCAATTCTAAATTTATCAGATGTAATTGTAGATATTGTGGAAACTGGGGACACATTAAGGGAAAATAATCTAAAAGTAATTGCAGATATTGAAGAAATAAGTGCTAGATTTATTGTAAATAAGGTAAGTTTAAAGTTTAAAAATAAAGTAATAGAAAATATTGTAAATAAAGTGAGGGAGGCATTATGATTAAAATAATAAAATATGAAAGTAACAAATCATTAGAAGATATTTTTCCAAGAAGTCAGTTTAGTTATGAAGATATCAATGAAAAGGTAAAACAAATAATTGAAGATGTAAAGAAAAATGGAGACAGTGCATTATTCAAATATAACAAAATATTTGATAATGTAGAAATGACAAGCCTTACAGTTTCAGTGGAAGAAATAGATGAGGCATATAAAAGAATAGATAGTAAATTTCTTGAAACACTAACATTAGCTTATGATAATATAAAAAAGTTTCATGAAAAACAAGTAAGAAATAATTTTTTTATAAATGAAAATGATGGAGTGATTTTAGGGCAAATAATTAATCCAATAGAAAAAGTGGGAGTATATATACCTGGAGGAACTGCTTCTTATCCTTCCACAGTTTTAATGAATGTAATTCCAGCAAAAATAGCAGGAGTAAATGAAGTAATCTTAGTAACACCACCTAATAAAAAAGGAGAAATAGATGATATTATTTTAGCCGCTGCAAAAATAGCAGGAGTAGATAAAATTTTTAAAGTAGGAGGAGCGCAATCTATAGCGGCTTTAAGTTATGGAACAGAGACAATTCCAAAAGTATATAAAATAGTAGGACCTGGGAATATTTATGTAGCTATGGCAAAAAAAATGGTTTATGGAGAAGTAGCCATAGACATGGTAGCTGGCCCAAGTGAAATTTTAATTATAGCTGATAAAAATGCTGACGCTGTTAATGTAACAGCAGACTTATTATCTCAAGCCGAACATGATAAATTAGCTTCAAGTGTTTTAGTTACAACTTGTGAAATACTTGCAAATAATGTAAAGATAGAATTAGAAAGACAGTTAGAATTTCTTTCTAGAAAAGAAATTGCTAGAGAATCAATAAAGAATAATGGCAGAATTATAATAACTAAAACATTAGATGAAGCAATAGAAATAAGTAATGAAATAGCTCCAGAACATTTAGAGATATGTATAGATGATCCATTTTCTGTATTAAGTAAAATAAAAAATGCTGGTTCTATATTTTTAGGGAGAAATACTCCAGAAGCTTTGGGAGACTATTTAGCTGGACCAAATCATACACTACCTACAAGTGGAACTGCAAAGTTTTCTTCTCCATTATCTGTAGATGACTTTATAAAAAAATCTTCTCTTATTTACTACACAAGAGATGCATTAGAAAAAGTAAAAGATAATGTAATTAACTTTGCTAAAAAAGAAGGATTGGACGCACATGCTAATTCAGTAAGTATAAGATTCGGAAATAAGGAGGAAAAATGAATAAATTTTGGAATGAGAAAGTAAAGACCATAAAGCCTTATGTACCAGGAGAGCAGCCACAAGATAAAAAATATATAAAATTAAATACAAATGAATCACCATATCCACCAACATTAAAGGTAAAAGAAATAATAAATGAGAGTGACTTTGATAATTTAAGATTATATCCAGATCCAGATGTGAAAAAATTGAAAAATGAGATATCAGAGTATTATAAAGTAGATAGTAAAGAGATATTTATAGGGAATGGTTCTGATGAAATTTTAGCATTCTCATATATGGCATTTTTTAATCAAGGTGAAAAAATTTATTATCCAGATATTACATATAGTTTTTATTCAGTTTACTCAGATCTTTTTAGCCTTAATGAAGTAAAAATTCCTTTAACAAAAGACTTTAAGATAAATATTAAAGATTATAAAAATTTAGATAGTGGTATGATAATTGCTAATCCTAATGCTCCAACAAGCATAGCCTTGGGGAAAAATGAGATAGAAGAAATAATCAAAGATAATCAAGAAAATATAGTTATAGTTGATGAAGCCTATATTGATTTTGGAGGTGAATCTGTAATTGATTTAGTAAAAAAATATGATAACTTATTGGTTATTCAGACATTTTCAAAGTCTAGAGCATTAGCAGGTATGAGACTGGGTTTTGCAATTGGAAATAAAGGTCTAATAGTAGGATTGGAAAGGATCAAATTCTCTTTTAATTCCTATACAATAAATAGATTATCAATATTAGCTGGAATTGAGACTGTTAGGGATAAAGAATATTTTGAAGATACTATAAAGAAAATAATAGATACTAGAGAAAAGACAATTAGAGAATTAGAAAAATTGAATTTTAAAGTACTGGATTCAAAGGCAAATTTTTTATTTATTTCACATGAAAAAATATATGGCGAAGACTTATATTTAAAGCTCAAAGATAGGGGAATACTAGTTAGGTATTTTAAGAAAGAACTCATAGATAACTATTTAAGAGTTACTATTGGAACAGATAAAGAAATGGAAAAGTTTATTAATGAAGTTAAAAACATACTGCTTTAAATAAAAAAATAAGTGTAATAAATTAAGGAGGAAATATGAGAAAAGCTGAAATTGAAAGAGATACATATGAGACAAAAATAAGAATAAAATTAGATTTAAATGGTACTGGAAAGTATAAAAATAACACAAAAATTGGTTTTTTAGATCATATGCTGGATTTATTTTCTAAACATGGAAGATTTGATTTAGAAGTAATATGTGATGGAGACATAAATGTAGACTTTCATCATTCTGTAGAAGATATAGGAATAGTACTAGGAAAGTGTTTTTCAGAAGCTTTAGGAAATATGAAAGGAATAAAAAGATATGGAAATTTTTATATGCCTATGGATGAAGCTTTAACTCTTGTAGCTATTGATATATGTGGAAGGTCATATTTAAACTTTGATGTAAATATTCCTACACAAAAAGTAGGAGAATTTGATACAGAATTAATAAAAGAATTTTTTATTGGTTTTACAAGAAATATAAATGCAGCAATTCATATAAAAACTTTTTATGGTGAAAACTCACATCATATAATAGAATCAATATTCAAAGGAGCAGCAAAAGCTTTATCTCAGGCTGTAGAGATAGATGAAAAGTATAGTGAAGAGATATTATCTACAAAAGGAGTATTAGTATGATAGCAATAGTTGACTATGGTTTAGGAAATTTATTTTCATTGAAGTCATCATTAGACTTTATAGGATTAGATACTATAATAACTAATGATAAAAGTGAAATAAAAAAAGCTAAATCAATTATATTACCTGGAGTTGGTGCTTTTAGAGATGCAATAGGTAAGCTAAAAGAAAAAGAACTGGATAATGTAATAATAGATGAAGTAAAGAATGGTAAGATTTTACTAGGTATATGTTTAGGAATGCAGTTATTATTTGAAAAAAGCTATGAATATGGAGAGTATTCAGGGTTGGGTCTAATAAAAGGTGATATTAGTCCTATAAAAAATGATTTACAAAATAAAAATCTTAAAGTACCACATATGGGGTGGAATAATCTGAAATTCAAAGAGAATGATGAGATTTTAAAGTATATAAAAGAAGATGAGTATGTATATTATGTTCACTCATATTATGCTAAAAATTGTGAAAAGAGTATTTTAGCATATTCTGATTATGAAGTTAGTATTCCAGGAATAGTAAAAAATGAGAATGTTTATGGAATCCAATTTCATCCTGAGAAAAGTGGAGAAACTGGACTAAATATATTAAAAGCATTTGGGGAGTTGATATAATGGAAATATTTCCAGCAATAGATTTGAAAAATGGTGAAGTGGTAAGATTAACACAAGGAGATTATAATGAAGTAAAAGTTTATTTTAAGGATCCAATAGAAGTTTTAGAATATTTTTCAAAAAATAATAGTAAAAATTTACATATAGTGGATTTAGATGGAGCAAGTAGTGGTAAAATAGAAAATTTTAATACAATAAAAAATTTAGTTGAAAATAGTAATCTTTTTATTCAAGTTGGTGGAGGAATAAGAGATGAGGAAAGAATAAAAAAATACTTAGATTTAGGTGTATCAAGAGTAATATTAGGAACTGCAGCCATAGAAAAATTTGATTTTTTAGAAAAGATGGTGAGTAAATATAGAGATAAAATAGCTGTTTCAATAGATGCTAAAAATCAAAAGATAGCTGTGAATGGATGGACGGAAGTTAAGAATATAGACTCAATAGATTTTTGCAAAAAATTATCGGACATTGGAGTAAAAACAATTATTTACACAGATATATCCAAAGATGGAAAGCTAGAAGGGACTAATTTAGATGTGTATGAAAAACTGAGTAAAATTGTTAGTTCTGACATAATAGCTTCTGGAGGAATAACCTATGAAGAAGAAATTCATACATTAAAAAGCTTAGGAATATATGGTTTAATTGTTGGTAAGGCTTTATATGAAGGAAAGTTAGATTGGAAAAGAGTTCTTAATATAAGTAAAACAATATAAGATTTAGAGTTAATATATAAAGAAGGAGGAATTTAATGATAACCAAAAGAATAATTCCATGTTTAGATGTAAGAAATGGAAGAGTAGTAAAGGGAGTTAATTTTAAAGGAATACAAGATGTAGAAGATCCTGTAGAACTTGCAAAATATTATAATGAATCAGGAGCAGATGAATTAGTTTTTTATGATATTACAGCATCTTATGAAGAGCGTAAAATATTTACACATATTTTAGAAAAAGTTGCAAAGGAGGTATTTATCCCACTAACTGTTGGTGGTGGAATAAATTCATTAGAAGACTTTGATAGAGTTCTAAAATCAGGAGCTGATAAAGTAAGTATAAATTCTGGAGCAATAAAGAATCCGGACTTAATAAAGGAAGCTGCTAAGAAATATGGTGATCAGTGCGTAGTCCTATCAATAGATATAAAAAAAATTAATGAAAAATACTTTGTATTTTCTAAAGGCGGGAGAGAAAATACAAATATAGATGCTATAGAATGGGCTATATTAGGTGAAAAAAATGGTGCTGGAGAATTAGTAATAAATAGTATTGATACTGATGGAGTAAAAACAGGGTTTGATATTAAACTTTTAACAGAAATATCAAATAATGTATCTATACCAATTGTAGCTTCTGGTGGTGCTGGGAATATGGAAGATTTTAAGAAAGTTTTTCAAGTACCTGGAATAGATGCTGGTTTAGCTGCTTCTATTTTTCACTTTAAAGAAATAGAAATAAGAGAACTAAAAAAATATTTAAAAAATGAAGGTATATTAGTGAGATTATAGGAGGAAAGCTATGGAAAAAATTAATATAAATAATTTAAAGTTTGATAAAGATGGACTTATAGAAGCTATTATTCAAGATGTCTATACAAAAGAAGTGTTAACTTTAGCTTACATGAATAAGGAAAGTTTAGAAATATCATTAAAGGAGAAAAAAACATGCTTTTACAGTAGAAGTAGAAAAGAGCTTTGGAGAAAAGGAGAAACTTCTGGAAATTTTCAAAATATAGTAAGTATTAAATCTGACTGTGATAGTGATTCATTACTAATAAAAGTAAAAAAAGAAGGGCCCGCTTGTCATACAGGTACGGAGTCATGTTTTATGAATAATGTATATGAAAATAAAAAAGAAAAAATAGATGATTTTTCATTGGAAAAGTTATATAATTTAGTAGAAGGCAGAAAGGTAAATAAAATAGAAGGTTCTTATACAACTTATTTGTTTGAAAAAGGCTTAGATAAAATATTAAAGAAAATTGGCGAAGAGTGTACAGAAGTTATAATAGGTGCTAAGAATAATGATGATACTGAGCTTATATATGAGTTAGCGGATCTAACATATCATTCATTGGTGCTTATGATAGAAAAGGGAATTAAGCTTTCTGACATAGCTGCTGAACTTTCTAAAAGACACATAGTAGATAAAAAAATAAAACAAGAGAAAATAAAATAATATTGGGAGGAATTAGTATTGAAATTTTTATCAAATTTACATACGCATACTTTATATTGTGATGGGAAAAATACTCCAGAAGAGTATATACAAAAAGCTATAGAAAAAGGATTTATAAGTATTGGATTTTCTGGGCATTCATATCTTGACTTTGGAGAAGACTGGTTCATGGGGACAAATGAAACAAAGGAGTATATAAAAGAGATTAGAGAATTGAAAGAAAAATATAAAAATAAGATAGAAGTATATCTTGGAATAGAAACTGATTATTACTCTAACTTTAATAAGAATTCAAAAGTGGAATTAGGATTAGATTTTATAATAGGATCAGTACATTTTATAAAAGATGAGAAAACTAATGAATACTACTGTGTTGATCATACTCCAGAAGCTCTGGAAGAAGGAATAAAAAAGTATGGAAGCGTAAAAGAATATATAAAAAAATACTATGATACAGTTAGAAAAATGATAATTGAACAAAAACCTGATATAATAGGTCACTTAGACCTAGTGAAAAAATTTAATTCAGAAAATAGATTTTTCGATGAAAATAGCCCGTGGTATAAAGAGGCTGTAAATGAGACTTTGGAAATAATAAAGGGAAATAATTTAATAGTTGAGATAAATACTGGTGGAATGTCAAGAGGGTGGACTGACTTTCCTTATCCTTCGAGTTTTATATTGGAGATGATTTTAGATAAAAAAATTCCTATTACACTAAATTCAGACACTCATTCTGTGGAAACTATTGATTACTACTTTGAAGAATCAATACAAATATTAAAGAATATTGGTTTTAAGAATATAATGATTTTAAAAAATTCTAGCTTTCAAGAAAATGAATTATAAAAGGAAAGTAAGTAAAAACAGTATAAAAAGAAAAAAATCAAAATTCAATTTGTTTGAGTTTTAAGTATAAAATATGCTATAATGATTATGCAATAAAGAGTATATGAATGGAGGGAAACATAATGAGTAATTTAGACGATAAGTTCCAGGAAGTAAAAGAAGATGTTAAAGATGGAGCTGAAAGAGTTGCTTCAGATGCAAAAGAAGCCGGAGAAAAGGCAAAAGATAACTTTGAAGAGAAAAAAGATGAACTTAAAACAGGTGTAGATAAAACAGTATCAGAAATTAAAGAAGGTGCTAATCAGGTCAAGGAAGAAGTAAAAGAGGCAGGAGAAAGTGCAAAAGATAAATTTCAAGATGCAAAAGAACATTTAAAAACAGGTGTGAATCAAACTGTAGAGGATGTAAAATCTGTTTCTACTGATGACAACAACAAAGCAGTTATTATGCATATATTGTCTATATTTTTTGGATTTATTTCACCATTAGTATTTTATTTTGCTTTATCTGATTCTTCAGGATTTGTAAAAGAAGAATCTAAAAGAGACTTAAATTTCCAAATAACTATAGTTATAGGATATGTTGTAGGAATGATTGTTCCATTTATAGGATGGTTTATAATATTACCGCTTGTAGCGATTGCAAGTTTAGTATTTGAAATATTAGCTTTATTAAAAGCTAAAGATGGGGAACATTATAAATTTCCATTTACATTAAACTTAATTAAGTAAGTATATATAAAGCAGTAACTTTGCATAAGCTCAGTTACTGCTTTTATTTTATAAGTATTTTATATTTTTATTGACATTAATTTTTTATAGTGTAGAATATTTATAGTATTTAAATTTTATTGGAGGATAGATTATGAAAAAAATTATATTAGCGATATTTTTGATATTTTGTAGTTTGGGTTTTTCTGCCCCAACTCCAGAAAAAGCATTTGATGAGATGATGCAAAATTTGAAAAATAAAAATTTTTATTATGAAATGGGTATAATAGAAGAATTAAATGATTTTTCTGGGGAAACACAAGATGCCTTTTTAAACTTTCTTATAAAGGAGAATACAAAAACTTCTTATCAAATAATAAATAATAAAAAAATTAATAATAAGAAGGCAGTACTTAAGGTAAAAGTAAAATCTCCAGTTATAAAAGATTATGCTCCGGAAATTTTAGGAGAGGTAGTAAAAAGAGTATATAAAAATTATAAAGATCTATCAGAAGACAGAGCAATGGGAATAGTATTAGAAGAAATTAATAAAATACTAGATAGAGAAGATCTGAAATATGGTGATCAAACTTTAAACTTTCAAGTAGTAAAAAAAGGTAATGATTGGTCAGTGGATACTGATGATGATGAAACATCAGATAGTATTATCAGTATGATAACGGGTGATATTTCAGAAATTTTAGATGATATGTAAAATAGTAAAAATTAGATAATGGAGAGAATTATGAATGATTTTACTAAATTAGTGATTAAAATCATAAAAAAAATACCAGAAGGTGAAGTGAAGTCTTATGGAGAAATCGCTAAAATAGCAGGTAAACCCAGAGGTGCACGAGAAGTATCAAGAATTTTACATAGTTGTAGCAAAAAATATAAACTGCCATGGCAAAGAGTTATAAATTCTCAAGGGAAAATAAGTCTTACTGGTACAGGTGGAGAAATTCAAAAGGAAATTTTAATAAGTGAAGGTATAAAGTTTGATAAATCAGGAAAAATTATAAAAAGTAGGAGTGAGAAAGAATGAATATAAGAAAAGAAGAAGAAAAAGACTATAAAGAGATAAAATATATAAATGATTTATGTTTTAATGGAGAGTATGAAAGTAAACTTATTTCTAATATTAGATCAGGTAAAAACTTTATATTGTCTTTAGTAGTAGAAGAGAATGAAAAGATTATTGGACATATAATGTATAGTAGAATAAAAATTGGGAATATGGATTCTACTTCATTAGCTCCAATGTGTGTAGTTCCAGAATATCAAAAAAGCGGAATTGGAAGTAAGTTAATCAAGAAAAGCTTTGAGATATTAAAAGAAATGGGAGAAAAAAGTGTAGTAGTACTAGGCCATGATAAATTTTATCCAAAGTTTGGATTTGAAATTGCTAGTAAATATGGAATAGAGTGTCCTTATGATGTACCTGATGAAGCATTTATGGTAATAGAGTTTGAAAAAGGAGAACTAAAAAGTGGAATGGTAGAGTATGGTGAGGAATTTAGTATGTAATTTTTATACAAAGCCTTAAATAAGGGATTTAACTTATTTTATATGAAATATTTGAGTCCCTCTTTTTTTATACTTTCAAAATTAAAGATAAAAACTTGCTTTATACAAATGGAATATATTATAATATAGACAGTTTGATGGAGGATTAATGATGCGAATAATTGATAAAAATAATTTTGAACAATTAAGAACACAAAAAAATATTGTTATTTTAGGTAATTTCGATGGAATACATAAAGGTCATCAAGAACTTATAAAAAGAGGAATTGAATGTACTAAGGAATGTGATTGTAAAACTATACTTTATACCTTTAAGTCACACTCTGATCAAGATGTAAAATTACTTACTAATAATCATGAAAAAATTGAGATATTAAAAAATTATGATTTGGATTATGTTTATTTTGAAGAATTTGAAGATGTTAGGAATTTATCACCAGAAGAATTTCTAAAAGAAATCATTATAAAAAAGCTTAATTCAAATAAAATAATTTGTGGTTTTGATTTTACCTTTGCAAAGGGGAAATCTGGAAATACTGAATTACTAAAAAAATTGGGTCAAGAAAATAATGTAAAAGTAATAGTGATAGATCCTGTAAAAGATATAAACGGAGAAATCATAAGCAGTACTAGAATTAGAAAATATATTGAAGATGGCGATATAGATAGTGCTAAAAATCTTTTAGGACATTATCCTATTATCGCTGGAGAAGTAGTTCATGGAAAAAAAATGGCTAGGCAAATGGGGTTTCCAACTGCAAACCTAATATTTGAAAACAAAATATATCCACCATTTGGAACATATGGTGTTTATGTGAAAATAATGGGAGAAAACTCTATTTATAATGGTGTTATGAATTTAGGAAAAAATCCAACACTAAAACCTGATGAACTAAGTGTAGAAGTTCATATACTTGATTTTAATAGGTTTATTTATGGAAAAATAATTTCAATTTTTATACTAGAAAAAATAAGTGATGAGATAAAATTCGAAAATATAGACCAGTTGGTCGAAAAAATAAAAAATGATGTCAAATACTGGAAAAAGAAAGTGAAAGATGAATATGGCAATACAAATAAAACTAGAAAATTTTGAGGGACCATTAGATCTTCTTATTCATTTAATAGATAAAAATCAAATGAGTATAACAGAAATTGATATATCTAAAATAATAGAAGATTATTTATCTTATATAAGTGAAGCCCAGGAACTAAATTTGAAAATAAAAGTAGAATTTTTAGTAATGGCCACTGAACTTATAGAAATAAAAGCATATTCAATATTAGACAAAGGAAAAAAAGAAGAAAAAGAAGAAGATTTAGAAAAAAGAATAATTGAGTATAAAATGTTTAAAGAAATCTCTGAGAAAATGTCAGAATGCGAAAATGAATATAATATTTCATATAAAAAAAGTGGGAATCAAGAAATAATACCATCAGAAATAGAATATGATTTATCAGCATTAAGTGTAAATAACTTATTTAGTTATTTTAAGGAATTATTAAAAGAAGAAGTGAAAGAAAGTATAAGAATCGAATTAGAAGAAGAGTATAGTATTGATGAAGCATATACAGAAGTATATGAATTTATAAATACAGGAAAAAGAGTTAACTTCAATATGTTATTAAAAAATAAATATACCCGTCTAAGAATTGTATCATTATTTTTATGTGTATTAGAAATGTTCAAAGATGGAGTGATAGATATACAATTTGAAGAAAAAGAATTTTACGTAATGAGGTTAGAATATGTTTAAGTCAAGTGTAATGGTTATGATAATTAATATGTTAAGTAGAATCTTAGGATTAGTCCGAGAGATGCTTATAGCAAGTTTTTTTGGTGCAACTGGAATGACAGATGCGTACTTTGGAGCATTTAAAATTTCTAATTTTTTTACACAGTTGCTAGGAGAAGGGGCATTAGGTTCTGTATTTATTCCTCTTTATAATGAAAAAAGAGAGTTAGAAGGAAAAGAAAAAGCAAATGATCTTATATTTTCAGTATTAAATCTAGTTTTTGTATTTTCAACCACAGTGTCCATACTTATGATTCTATTTTCAAAGTATATGCTGATTATATTTGTAGGATTTAAAGATGCGGCTAGATTTGAAGCAGCGGATAGATTATTAAAGATAATGGCATTTTATTTTCTCTTTATATCATTATCTGGTATTGTATCAGCAGTTTTAAATAATTTTAAAAAGTTCTTGATATCAACTTCTACAGCATTAGTATTTAACATAACTATTATTTCAGGAGTATTATTATTTGGAAAAAAATATGGAATTTATGGACTAGGTTTTTCAGTTTTATTATCAGGTTTATTTCAATTGTTAATGCAGCTTCCAGAATTTTTTTTGATAGTTAAAAAGTATAAATTAGTTTTTGATATAAAAGATAAATATATAAGAGAAATGTTTTTACTTATGATTCCAACATTAATAGGGATATTTGGATATCAAATAAATGAAATGGTTGATACAAGATTTGCTGCTATGCTTGATGCTGGAACAGTAAGTGCTTTAAGTTATGCGAGTAGATTATATTTATTACCAATAGGAGTATTTGCAATATCATTATCGGTCGTTATATTTCCAAGTTTGTCTAAGGCAGCAGTAAAAAAAGAATATGGAGTAGTTAAGGATCAAATTGAGCGTGGAATGAATATGCTAGCATTTTTTGTAATTCCATCTCAAATAGCATTGATGTTTTATTCAAAAGAAATAATTGCCTTGATATATGAAAGAGGAACATTTAATAGCCAGAGTGTATTAATAACATCTCAAGCATTAACCTTCTATTCATTAGGGTTATTATTCTACTCAACAATACACTTACTTACAAGAAGCCACTATGTATTTAAAGATAGGAAGCGTCCTGTAATGTCATCCTTTGTAGGAATTGGAATAAATGTTGTGTTAGATATTATACTATATAAGCAATATAAACACATGGGTTTAACTTTTGCCACATCTACAGCAGCAATGGTAAATTATATGATCTTATTATATTCACTGAATAAGAATTATATAAAGATAAACTTCAAGAAATATATTAAGTTTATCGTGATTACTTTAATATTTTCAGCTTTAGCTTATGTAATATCTACATATGTTCCTGAAATAGGTAATTTTAGATTAGACATAATAATAAAATTAGCAGTTTTTGCATTAATCTATCTATTATTTTGGTCAAGAAGTATAATAAAGAAAAGAATAAATATGTTTGGTTAAGTCCATTAAAATATGAAGAGTCTTGTTTTTACAAAAGACTCTTTTTTTTGTATAAATTTATAACTTAGATAGAATATAGTGATTAAATATTTTATAGATAAATAAGAGTATCCTTTTTATTGCTTTTTATCAATAGAGGAAAAGAGCACCAAAAGAAGAGGGAGTGGGGCGTTGTGTTTGATCCTAAATTTTGGTTTAAATTTAAACCAATGAAAGGTATAAAAAACCGAGTGTAGAAAAGTGGAAAACTTTATAAGTGCAAGAATAATCTGAACGTTGAATTCGCTTGTGTTATTTTTATGAACGTTGTGGAAATGTTAAAAATAGAAGTTTTAGACTTAGTGATGTGGAAAAGTATGAAAAGGAGTTGCTGCATCTGTTTGGTTTAAAATTGTAATGAAGTGATAATTATAATAAATTAAGTTACTCAAATATTTTATTAATTGCTGAAAAGGTTGAGAGAAAAATACTAAGAAATCATTTGCAATGTGGTTATTTTTGAAACGTGTAAGCACAAACTTTAAAATTAAATACATTATTTTAATCTTTTAAGTAATACCTTTTCTAAAAAAATTTAACTCAATAATTGTAATAGACCGGTCGGTTTATATTTATTGGTTTTAACTTATTAGTGAAGTTACTAAGAGTGAAAGAAGTGAAAGAAAATAATAGTTGAAAATATTTTATTAAATATAGAGTTTGTGTAAAGAAATAATAAGAGAAAAGGTATTAATCTAAATATTATAAGACTTGATTTAGAATAGATGAAAAAGCATAATTATTTTTTAGATTTGAATAAATTCTTTTATATGAAAATATAAAGAATAAAAAAAATTATAGAGAATAAAGACAATTTTTGCTATTATAATCATCACAGTAAAAGGATATTCTTTATCAGTTAATATACCATAAAAAAATATTATAAAACAAAGTAAGAAAAAAACAAGAAAATATATTACTAAGTGAACTATAGTAAAGTATTTTTTAAAAATATTCTTTATATCCAAGTGAATTCCCTCCTTTTTTTAAGCTTAAGATATCTTATCTTTATCGATAAGATTCTATCAGAATAGAGCAGAAAAGTAAATAGTTCTTAAAAAAATGTTTTAAAGCTAATAGAGATAGCTATTTTTTAATTTTAATTTTAAATATTCATACAAAAAAAAGCTGATACCTAAATCAGCTTTTCTATATTCTATAAAAGACTAAGTCCTTTTTCTAATCCTTCAGTTAATGCTGTTTTTAAAATATCAGCAATCTCAGTATCATCACTTGGCTTGATAACTGTTAAAACATTTTTTGCATATTTTTCACCTTTTGTTACATTTGTTGCTATTATTATTTGTACTTGATCTAAGTATAATAAGTTTGATTCTACAGCTACATCTGAATAATTATCATATATATGAATAGCATTTTCAATAGCCGCTTCTTCTGCAACTATAGGTTCATCATCGCTGAATCCTATACCTTCTACAGCCCTTCCATCACCATCTATAAGTCTAACTTTTGTATAAAATACTGGGATAGTATAGTCGTGCTTTAATACTGAAAATTCCACATTGAAATTGTATTTTTTTAGTTGTTGAAGTATCTCTTCTTTATAAGTTACTGTCATTTTATTCCTCCTTGATTTAATATAACTTATTATAACTTTAAATTTATAAAAAATCAAATGTTTCTTCTTAGTTTTAAATTTGTTTTTTATTTGAATTAAAAAAAGTATTGAGCAATAAGGCTTGTTACTGATACCAAAACCCATAAATAAAAGCCTAATAGAATAGGTTTTATTCCAGAATGAAACATTTTCTTAAAGTCGGCTGATAGACCTACACTTGCTAGAGCCATAGCAATCATGAACTTTGCTGTTTCTGAAAAAAGAGTTTTTATTTCTACTGGGAAATTAAGAATAGTTTCTATGATAGAAGCTATTAAAAATAATAATATAAACCATGGAAAAATTTTTGAGATTTTTATATTTATTTTTTCACCTTTGTTTTTTGATCTTTTTTCAATTATTTTTAGTATTGCAAATACAAAACTTATTGGTATTATAAGTGTTGCTCTAGATAATTTTACAATAGTTGCAAAGTCTCCAGCTGATTTTGAATAGGCATATCCCGCTGCAACTACAGAAGAAGTATCATTAATTGCTGTTCCAGCCCATAGTCCAAAAGTTTCATTACTCATATGCATAATATGTCCTAATATTGGAAAAAGAATTGCTGCTATTACATTAAATAGGAATATAGTACTCATAGCATAGGCTAAATCATGTTCATCTGGATCAATTATAGAAGAAATTGCTGCTATTGCAGAACCACCGCAAATAGCTGTTCCAGAGCCTATAAGGGAGATCAGGTCACTATCAACTTTTAGAAGTCTTCCTATTATCACAGCTCCTAAAAAGGCTACTATTATTGTAGAAATTGTAACTATAAATGAACTTGTCCCAACTTCTTTTACTTGATGAAAATTTAGTGTAAATCCTAATATAACTATAGATGCTTGTAATATATATTTGGAAGTAAATTTTATTCCTGGTCGAAATTTTTGTGATACTGTCATAAAATTATTTATCAATATTCCAATAATAATACTAATAATAGGAGCGCCTATTATCTCAAATTTTTTTCCAACTATTGTTGATATAATAGCAATTATAATAGACAGTAATATTCCGTAAGCTTTATTCATCTTTTTCTCCTTTAGTTTAGTTATACTTATAATCTATCACATTCTTTCAATAATTTAAAATACAAAAAATAAATAAGCATCATAAGTAAATACTTATGATGTGCTTTATCCTACATAGATTTTATTAATTTAATAAAGCTTTCCAGGGTAGAAGAGATAAATTTATCTTTATGAATAATAATGGAAAATTCCCTATTCATTTCATAATTTTCTATTTTAAAAGATAATAGTTTTTCATCAAGAACTTCGCTTTCAATAGCTAATTGAGAAATAATAGATATACCTAGTCCAATTTCTACCATCTTTTTTATAGCTTCAGTATTTCCTATTACGAGTTTATTTTTTACTTTTATTTCAAGTTCTTCTATATATTTATCAACAACTTCTCTAGTTCCTGAACCAGTTTCTCTTAAAATAAGTATTTCATTTTGAAAATCACTTATAGTAAAAATTTCTTTATTTTTAAATTTTTCAATATTAGGTGTTATAACTTTTAAATAATCAATTTGAGTTTTCAACGAGATTAATTCTTCACTATTAGAAGGTTTTGTTCCTTCAATAATTCCAATGTCAATTTCATTTTCTAGAACTTTTTGAATTACTTTAGTAGTGTTATCTATTTGTATATTAAAATTGACATCTGGATATGAGATTGAAAAGCTTTTACACAAGTATGGAAGAAGATAAATTCCTATTGTTGTACTTCCACCAACTTTAATAAGTACATTTTTTTTCTTGCTTTGCATGTGTTCTGTCATATCATTCCAGAGATTTAAGAGCCTTCTAGCATATTCTTTAAGTAATTTTCCATCTTCAGTTAAATATAATTTTTTATACATACGCTCAAATAGTATAACACCTAATTCATTTTCTAATTCCTTAATAGTTTGGCTTACCGCACTTTGACTAATAAACATTTCTTTTGATGTTTTAGTCATATTTAAGGTTTCTGAAACAGAAAAAAATATCTTTAATTTTCTTTCATTCAATTTCTTTACACTCCTTATAATACCGTTAGATTTATATAAATATAATTCTTTGTATCAATGAAAATTATAAACTTCTATTTTAAACAGACTATTTTTTTAAAAGATCTCGAATTTCTGTCAATAATTGCTGGTCAATAGTAGACTCTTTTTGTTCTTCTTTTTTAGTTTTTCTAAATTTATTAATAGCTTTTATTACTAAAAATATTGCAAAAGCTGTGATTAAGAAATTTACTACATTTTGTATAAAAATTCCATAAGTCAGAGCTAATTCTGGAGTAGTGGAATCGCCACTTTTTAAAATTAATTTTAGTCCTTCAAAATTTATCTTTCCTAAGAAAAGTCCTAAAATCGGCATTATTATATCGTTTGCAAATGAGTTTATTATTTTTCCAAATGCACCACCTACAATAATACCAACTGCTAGATCAATAACATTTCCTTTTGAAATAAACTCTTTAAATTCTTTAAACATGATCTCATCTCCTAATTTAAAAAATAAATTACTTAAAATTACACTCAAATATAGTAAAAATCTATTCTATATTAATATAAATTATATCATATTTTTTTTATAATAAAAATAAATTTTGAAATTTTATAATAGTTATTAATTTATTCCAATATAATTTATTTTAAAGTTAATATTTTTAATGATAAAAGCAATTTTCGTTATATAAAATGGCAATTAACATTTATGCATTTTATATTTTTATTTTAGTCTATATATTTTATTTATTGAAATATATCTATCTTTAATATATAATAATATAGGAAATATATTATGGAGGAAATAAAGATGCAGAATCTCAAAAGAAATTTTTCAATAATTGCTCATATTGATCATGGAAAATCTACAATAGCAGATAGACTGTTGGAGAGTACAGGAACAGTGACTTCAAGAGATATGAAAGAACAATTATTGGATAGTATGGATTTAGAAAGAGAAAAGGGAATAACAATAAAAGCACAGGCTGTAACTTTGAACTATAAAGCTTCTGATGGAATAACATATGAATTAAATCTTATAGATACACCAGGCCATGTTGATTTTATTTATGAAGTTTCTAGATCACTTGCAGCTTGTGATGGTGCATTATTAGTGGTAGATGCAGCTCAAGGAATAGAAGCACAAACTTTAGCAAATGTGTATTTAGCACTAGAACATGACTTAGAAATTTTACCTGTTATAAATAAAATTGATTTACCTTCAGCAGACCCAGAAAAAGTAAAACATGAAATAGAAGATATAATAGGCCTTTCCACAGACAATGCTGTTTTAGTGTCAGGAAAAACAGGTTTAGGAATTGATAACTTATTAGAAGCAATTGTAAAATATATACCTGAACCAACAGGAAGTGATGATAATCCATTAAAAGCATTAATATTTGATTCACATTATGATGATTTTAGAGGAGTTATTACTTATGTTAGAGTTATTGAAGGAAAAATAACAAAAGGTGATAGAATAAAGATAATGTCTACTAATAAAGAATTCGATATTTTAGAAATAGGAGTTTTTTCTCCTAAAATGTCTGAAAGAAAAGAACTTACTGTTGGTGGAGTGGGTTATATAATAACTGGAGTAAAATCTATTAAAGATACACAAGTAGGGGATACAGTAACTCATGTAAAAAATCCAGCTGAAAAAGCATTAGAGGGATATCGTCCAGCACAAAGTATGGTATTTGCAGGAATTTATCCTATTTCTACAGATGATTATGAAGATTTAAGAGAGGCTTTAGAAAAGTTACAATTAAATGATGCCTCATTAACTTATGTACCTGAAACTTCATTAGCACTTGGTTTTGGATTTAGATGTGGATTCTTAGGTTTATTACATATGGAAATAATAGTGGAAAGATTAAGACGTGAATTTTATATAGATCTAATTTCTACTGCACCATCTGTGGAATATCATGTAACAACTGAAACTGGAGAAAATATAATAGTAGATAATCCAGCTGAACTACCAGCAGGAAAGAAATTAATTGAAGAACCTTATATTAAGGGAACTGTAATTGTTCCACGTGAATATGTAGGAAATGTAATGGAATTATGTCAAGAAAAAAGAGGTACATATATTGATATGTCATACTTAGATGATACTAGAACTATGCTTAGATATGATTTGCCACTTGCAGATGTTGTAATAGATTTTTATGATAAACTAAAATCTAGAACTAGAGGATATGCCTCATTTGAATATGAAATGATTGGTTATAAAGAAGGTGACCTTGTAAAAGTAGATATTTTAGTTAGTGGTAATCCTGTAGATGCATTTTCATTTATAGCTCATAAAGATCATGCTTTTAGTCGTGGAAGAAGTATCGTAGAAAGACTTAAAGAGGTCATACCAAGACAGCAATTCGAAATACCTTTACAAGCAGCACTAGGAAGTAAAATAATCTCTAGAGAGACTATAAGAGCTCTTAGAAAGAACGTATTAGCTAAGTGTTATGGTGGAGATATTTCACGTAAAAAGAAATTACTTGAGAAACAAAAAGAAGGAAAAAAACGTATGAAAGCAATTGGGAATGTAGAAATTCCACAAGAAGCTTTTTTATCTGTATTAAAATTAAAATAAAAAAAGTGATACTATATAGTCCTCATTCTAATATTTATTATTTATAGAATGAGGATTATTTTTAAAATTTACTAATAAATCTAATACACCAAATAAAAAGGAGATAAAAACTTATGAATATATTTGCTATGATTATTTTATTATTTACCATTTTTATAGGAATCGGAATTTTTGTAAAATGGCAGCAAATAAAAATTTACTACTGGAAGAAAAAATTTATAAACTCAGAAGAAGAAAAAATTATTGAAGATATAATGAATAAAAATATTTCTTGCTATAAACACTTAGCTGATATTTACAAAAGTAAATTAAAAAATGATACATATATATTGAATAAATTAAAGACCATTGAAGGAATAGAAATACAGATTAATGATGAAATTAGATATACAATTTTTGGACTAGCCGGTCTATTATTGCTTGGTGATGAAAATACTTCATACTATCCTCATATGACATCTGTTGTTGTGTACCCAAGGGCTTATATTTCAGATCAAAATGGAAAAGAAAAAACTGTAAATTTAGGGGAATCATGGAATTTCGGAACAGTTGTATTATCATGGACAGATGTAAAAAAAGGAGCAGAAAATTTTCATGATGGTCATAATGTGGTATTACATGAATTTGCCCATCAGTTAGATCAGCAAACAGGAAGAGCAGATGGTATACCTGCTAATTTAAATGTAGACTATTATACATGGAAAAATACTTTTGATACTGAGTATGAAAACTTAATAATGGAAATGAAAAATGCTCATAAAGATAGTATAGATTTTTATGGAACTACAAATGCAGCAGAATTTTTTGCTGTAAGTACAGAAACATTTTTTGAGGATTCTAAAAATATGAAAAAAGAACATCCAGATTTATATGAATTATTTGTAAAATATTATAAATTAGATCCAATAAAAGTTTTTCATTCTTAAAGCTAAAAGGTAATAAAAAATAAAGCTTTTTTACTAGAATTATTTCAAGTAAAAGAGTCTTTTTTTTATTTTTGAAAAATTTTACTTCCTAAATTTCGAAAAATAATGTAAACTTCTATATATGGAAATTTATAAATAATATATAAATTATACAAAATAATTATGTAAATAAATTTTATAAGAACATTTTTTTACAAAAAGGAGAGATATGAAATGAAAAAAATATCAATAATTAATAATAAAGGAGGCGTAGGAAAAACTACAACAGCTTTTAATTTAGCCCATTTTTTTGCCAAGGCGGGATATAAAACTTTAGCAGTAGACTTAGATCCACAACAAAATATGGTTAGAAACTTTGGAATGGATGATAGTAAAGTTACTATTGGTGATTATTTATTAGAGAGAACTAGTGATTTTGAGCCAGTTATTATAAATGATAATTTACATTTAATTCCAGCTGGAAATGCTGAAAATGATATGCAGATTCTAATGTCAGAATCTCCCTTGTATTTTGAACTACTGAATGATTTTTTAGAACAATTAGAAGGAGTATATGAAATAGTCGTAATTGACACAGCTCCTGCATTTAACGCTTATACTACAAGTGCAATTTATGCTTCTAATATTTATTCAATACTAATTCCAGGACAAAATGAAATAAATGGCTTAAATACTACAATTACTTTTAGTAAAAAACTAAAAAAGGATATCTCAGGAATTATTCTTACTAGAATGGAGAAAACTGCATTATCAGATAAAGTAAAAAATGATCTAGTAGAAGCATATGGAGACTTAGTTTTAAAGTCTATAGTTAGAAAAAATGTTATGCTTTCAGAAAGTATTCTTGAACACAAATCCATATTTGATTACGCCCCTAATTCAAATGGAGCAAATGACTATATTGATTTAGGAAGAGAAATCTTGAAAAAAGAGGGGATGTAAACAATGGGGAAATTAAAGAGATTAAACTTAAATATCAGAGGTTCAAATCCCACAGATACAACTCTTATAGAAGTTAAAAGTATCAGAAATATAAATTATGAAGAATTAGGACTAGAAAATAAAGAAGATATTGATAAATTAATTAGAATAGAAAATGATGTAAAATTTCATGAAGAAAAAACAAAAGAACATCTTTTTAAATTTTCAAAAGCAATATTTGAAGCAAATGAAGTTTTTTCAAATAATAAATCAGGATCTTTTGGAAAATGGACAGAATTAATTGGAATTAGCCGGGATACTGCAAATACTGCTGTAAGAAGATATCAATTTTATTTAGAAATGCAAGGAACACTTAAGGAGCCTAAAAGAATTTTACAATTGCCAGTTAGGATTATAAAAGAATTTACAGGAACCAAAAAAGAAATATTTGAAGATGCGGAAGTAGTTGAAGTAATAGAATCAGAAAATCCTACTGAGATGTTAAAAAAAATAAAAGAACTAAAAGACATAGTTAAGCTAGCTGATAAAACTAATTTAAGGGAATTTTTAAATAAGGAAAAGGTTAGAAAACAAAATATGATTAATAAACTTAGAGAAGAAATAAAAGAAATTGATGAAGAATTAAGAAAACTAGATTTAGGAATTATATCGTCAGACGCGTCTGACGATATAATCTAAAAAAACTATCAAAATAAGTACACAAAAAAGAATTCTTTGAATTTTAAGGAGGAAATTAAACATGAAGAAGAGAAAAATCTGCACTCCTAAAGATCTACATATAAGTTATATGTGTGAATATATAGATGATTATCATGATGTATGTAAGTATGCTAAAGAATTAATTACAAAAGGTTATAAGTCAAAGGCATTAGTAAGACTTTCAGAAGTTTCAAAAAATAAAGAAATAACAAAC
>JAGOZX010000009.1 GCA_018058425.1 Sebaldella sp. | reverse complement strand
ATTCAAATGCAGCTCCAAATCCTTTTTTAATCCATTTATATCTTCAATTTTGCAGTGTTTCTCTACTACATCTAAGATATTTACATAACTTTATTTTTTTCTATTTTTAATTCCATGTCTAAATTGCTTTTTAAAAATGCATAATTTAAGTTTTCTAATCTAGTTCTAATTGCCCTTTCTGTTACATTAATATCTTTCTCTAACTTTTCTATTGAAACAAAATTTTCATGTAAATAAAATTTTAGTATCTCTATGTCTTTTTTATCTATTAACATATCCATCTTCCTTTCTGTTATAAATATACCCTATAAACCAAATAAAAAAAGAGATAAATAACTTCTGAATTTTTTGAAGTAATCTATCTCTTAATTTTTTCATAGTTTTATCCTTATATTATAAAGTTCTAAAATAAAGCTCTCTCTGAGTTATTGGTTAGTGTTTTATTTTATTAGGATAGTTTATAGAGCCCCATAAAAATAACCTACATAAAGAAAAACAGGAGCTCCTGCCCCTGCTTCATCTTAATATTAAAATCTCCAAGTAAGTCCTAATTGATACTTTGTTTCATCTGTTGATGATATAGTCTGCTCAATTTTTGCTCCTATTTTAAGCGCTTCATTTATTTCATATCCCACACCTATATTACCTTTTAAAATATTTTTTACATCTTTCGGTGTTTCTAATCTATAATAATCAGCTGTTGTATCTTTTATCTTCACTTGATTCCCGTCTCCATATGGATCTATAAATTCATATTCATATGATGCCCCTACTTCTAATGACAGTTTACTCCCTTTTCCAGTTATATATGAAATCTCTCCATCTACTCCTATTCCTGGTCTTACTGAATAGTAGTCTTCTGATTTCACATCAAGGTATATTCCATCTCCACTTTCTGTAAATCCTTGATATCTACCATATCCCACATTGAAGCTTCCATATACTCCAAAATTGATATTATTTGATTTTATTGGAAAATCATATCTTAACTGATTTTTTAACTCCACTATTCCTGAGAAATAATCCGCATCATTTTTATAAGTTCCATTACTTAATACTATTTCTCTCTCTGTATCATGGTAGTTTAATCCTAATTCTCCTCTTGTTACGAATTTAAACCTACTATTTTTATTCAGATACTGTTCATATCCCAATCCAGCCTTTATACTCGACACATCTTCTTTTGAACCTTTGTCAAAATCAAACTTACTTTGTACAAATCCTAATGAGTATCCTAGTGTTTTTCCATATGTAAATCCTTCTTTTTCATTTAGATACATCACTCCCAATGACTGATAATCATAGTCTTCCACACCTGGATTACTGTCAGATGCATTTCCATTTACATAGATTGCTGTCATTTTTGATGTATCTTTTGTTTTATTATCCTCTGATTTTAGCTGTTTATATGCTGATTCAAATACACTATTTACATCCATCATTCTCTGTTGGATATTAGCATATATATTTCCTCTTAATTCCATATCAAATGTTTCTGCTAACTCGTCCTTATTTGATATCATATCCATAGCATCAAACATTTTCAGCTCTGTTCCACTAGCTTTTCCATATAGTTGATCTAAACCTTTTCCAAATTCTACTGCTTCTGTATTTTGTAATAATTCCATGTAAGGTATCTTAGTCAATGTAAATACATAACTTCCTGTTTTACTATCATAATATTTCTCACCTATAAAACTCACTGACTGTGATATTACTGACAGTTCTCCTGATGGAATATTTGCTCCCAGTCCATCTAATAACTGTACTTGATAAACTTCATTATTGCTTCCTTGTGTCGCTCCTGGTGATAATATAATATTTCCTTTTCCATTTAAACCTTGTACTTCTATTTTACCTAATGCTCCTGATGTTGTATTTAGCACTATATTATCTGTAAATTCTAACACTCCGTTTATCTTTATAGTTCCAACATTTGTTATCTCTACTCCATCAAAAGTCACTGTTGGACCATTTATTTCTATTTTACCTACATTTTGAAGTGAACCTCCTCCATCTATTACTGAAGTTCCTCCTGAGTTTATCACAAGTCCACCTTGATTTACTAAAACTCCTCCTGTTCCTATGTAAACTCCTGTATTTCCAGAGCCTGTTACTGTTACCTGTCCAGAACCAATATTACTAAATTTTGCGCCTCTATCTATATAGACTCCTTGAGCATTTGTCCCAGTTACATTTATTATTCCTTCATTTGTTATTTCAGAATAACTTGTTGCAGCTATTCCTTTAGAATTATTTCCAGATACATTTATTATACCTGTTGCACCGTTATAAACTTTTGCAGTATTTGTAGCTTGTATTCCATAAGCTTTATCTCCTGTAACATTTATTGTTCCATAATTCTCAGCTCGTCCAGCTGATCCATAACCTGTTGTATTTCCACTAGCATCTTTTATTTCTATTCCACTGGCAAACATTCCCACGCCAGATTCCTTAGAAACATTTATTATTGCTCCTGCATTATTTATTATATTTCCAGATTCAGTATACATTCCAACTGAAAATCTTTTTATTGTACTATTTATATCTGATTTTCCTACATCTATTGTTCCACTATTGCTCATTACCCCAGTTTGTCCATACATTCCTACACTATAATCTGATAATGTTAAAGTGTTATTATTTAAAGCATTTCCATTTTTACTGTATATGTAAGTAGATTCTTCTCCTGTAGATAACAATGTTCCATTATTTACTATATTTCCATCAACTGTAGCTAATCCCACTGACTTAGAACCTACTTGTACTATTCCAGAATGATTATTAATATTAGTAGTCCCTCCACCATATATTCCTGATGAATTATAATTCCCTACTGTAATATCTCCATAGTTATCTATTACTCCATTTGATGTATAGATACCGTTTGATGTATCACCTAAAACTATCTGCCCTCTATTCTCCACTAGTGAGTCTTTAGCAAATATTCCTGTTCCACCAGTTTTAGCATTATTTGTAATTACCCCTGTTAATGAATTTATTAATGAATTTACTCCCTTTCCATAAATTCCTACAGCTCCATTTCCAAATAATATATTTCCATCATTTCTAATAGTTGTAGTATTTTCTCCGTATATTCCCACAGATGATTTTAAAGTGCTATTCCCTACTTCTATTGTTTTTCCTGCTAGATTTTCTATTAAAGTTAGGTTTTCACCATAAAGTCCTATACTTTCATCTCCTAGTAAGCTAATATTACCTGCATTTGACACACTTCCTACTGCTGATGACGTTTTATTTTTATTAGCTATTCCTTTAGCTCCTACTGTTGTTGATGAAAGATCTCCTGCCAAAGCTATATTTGTTCCTGTTTCACTGTATATTCCTGTAGCTTCCTTGTCTAAATTTATTGTTCTTCCAAGTGTAGAAACTCCTGTTACATCCCCCATTGAGTATATTCCTACTCCTTTTTCTCCAACATTAATATTACCAAGAGTGTTATTTATTTCTCCTCCTGCTTTTAATATCACTGCTACTGCTTCTTTTCCTACAGTTATATCATTATTATGAAAATTAATTTCACTTTTTACATTGCTGCTGTTTACTCCACCTATTAATACTCCATACTTCTTATCACCTAGTGTTATCTGACCACCTTGATAATCTATTTTTCCACCTTCGTCTACTGCAAGTAATATAGAGTTATCTCCCAATGTTGTTATAGCACTTGAAGCCACTGTTAATACTGTTCCTTTATTATTTACATCCTTTGCATAATAAGCTATTGAATTATCATTTACTTCTACAGTCCCTGAAGATAAGCCTACTGCTCCATTTGTATAAAATCCTACAGAACCTTCTCCTGTCATTAATATTGATCCTGCATTTATAATATTAGCTCCATCTTCTCCTGCTATTGCTACCGCTCCTAAAGTATGAGACGTTATTATTCCATCTGTGTCATTTAAAATCATAGTAGCTGTAGGAGTATTTCCAGTTGCCTGTAGTCCTGATTTTCCAGTTAGTATACTATTATGATTTATTAGACTTCCTCCACTTGCTGCTATTATATTTACATAGTTTATTCCTAAAGTTCCTCCAGGAGCAAATGTCATATTTCCACCTGCTAAATATGCAAATATTCCATTTTCTGTGTTTGTTACAGAACCATTTCCTATGTTAAGAGTTCCTCCATCTGCAACATAAAAACCTATATTATTATCTCCCGCTATATTTACTGCTCCACCTGTTCCCAAATTAAATGTAGAAGCTTTATTTACATAAACCCCTATAGATTTTTCTAAATTTCCACTTGTTGCTGTCATATCAAGTTGTCCTGTATAAGTTAAATTAGCCCCTGTTACATTATCACTGTCTAAGTAAATCCCTATTCCATTAGCTCCTGACATTTCTAGATTAGCAGCTAATATACCTGTTCCTGCTGCTTTATCTACTAGTATCCCTATTGCTCTATAGTCGTTTACTCCATCATTATATGAAGTTCCTGATAGGTTCATCTGGCCAGAATAACTCATATACTTTTTCATATATATTCCTATTCCGCCATCTACTTCAAATGTATAGTCTAATGTCCCAGTTATATCTCCACCATCTAGAAATACTCCTATTTTATCATTCTTACTATTTGAACCGCTAATAGTACCAAGAGAAGTTATTGTTGTACTATCTTTAGCATACATTCCAATTGAGTCTTCTCCATCAAGTTTCAATTCAGCATTATTTGCTATTATTGAAGGTTTTGCTGCTGATCCTATCACATATATACCTATTCCATTTTTACCAACTATTTGTTCTGCACTATTAGTTAATGATAAATTTTCTCCATATATATTTATAAGGTTATCATTTAAGATGCTATTAGTAATACCAACTTTATTATCCCTTATACCTTCTTTATAGAATATACCTACACCTTTATCAACACCAGCATAATTTATATTTATTATTCCAGTTCCTGATAAACTAGATTTTTCATCTATATAGATTCCAGTACTTTTTTCTCCTAATGAAAGAGTCCCACTATAGCTACTATCTACAGTTACATCACTTTCCTTAGAATAAATCCCTACTCCCTGACTTCCTATATTTAAGTTACCTGATTTTATTTCCAATTCTGCTTTTTTCCCAGAATTTCCAATTAGGGCTATAGCATTCGAATTATCATTTACAGTTATATTTGTTCCATTTAATATAACTTTTGATCTTTCTTCTGCTACTACTGCTGATATATTACTTAGTCCTGATGCTGCTAATATTGTTCCACCATTTAAGCTTGCTGAAACTGTATTTGATGCTCCTGTATCTTTTAAATATACTCCTGTTCCAGATTTTATATTTAAAGTTCCAGTATGTTTAATTTCTGTTGTTCCTACACCTGTTGACCCATAAACACCTATATTTTCTGAGTTTATTATCCCTTTATTCTCTACCACACCATCTTTAGCAACTATCCCTATACTCCCAGGATTTGCCCCGGCTTTAACTTGAGTAGAATTCACTATTGCTCCAACATCATTTATGAATTTTCCTTCATTTGTTACATAAACACCTATTGAACCATTTGCAGAATTTGAATTAATTGTACCTGTCCCTGATCCATCTATCATATTAGATACTTCTGCTTTATTTGTAACTACTAGTCCCACAGAATTTGATGAATTAGCATCTAATTGTCCATAATTTGATGAACTTATCACTGTAGTTCCATCTGATGCTACATAAAGTCCATATCCTAAATTTGCATTTACTGATACATTCCCCCTATTTTCTAGCTGTGTATCTTTAAAGTATCCGCCAATTCCTGTTGAATTCAGTATTAAATTTCCTGTATTTTTTAACTTTGCCACTTCTTCTGCGTATAACCCTATTATTTCTTGACTTCCTGTATCTATAGTTATATTTAAACCATTTACTAAACCAGCTGGGTCAAGATTTTTAGCATATAATAATCCTATTGGTCTTATTACTCCTGCTGTTCCTGTTCCCTGTGATATAGTACTTTTTATTGTTATTGTTCCTGATTGTGCTTGAGCTCCACCTTTTAAATATGCCCCTACTCCAAGCTTATTATTTGCTGATGATAAATTATAGCTTCCTACATAGTTTTCTGCATTTGTACCTAAAGTTGACCTTCCATCTAAATACACTCCTACAGCATTTTCTCCCACTGTTGTTGTTGAGCTTGTTGATGATACATTTGTATTATCACCTTTTACATACACACCAAGAGGTATATTTGTTGTACTTGTAGGATTAGCAGATTTTACAAATATTGATCCAGATGACATTTTTACACTACCTGTATTTCCTGCTTCTGCTAAGGCATATATGCCTATACTTTTTTGTCCCTCTACATTTATTGTACCTGTATTTTCTACACCAAAATAATCAGATGTCCCAGACGATTTTGTATAAATACCAATATTTTGAAGTCCAGTTAATTCATGCACCATTATATTACCACTATTTTTAAATTTAGAATTTAGCCCATAAATACCTATATTATCTTTTCCTACTGATATTATTCCTGTACTTGTTAGTTCATTATCTTTTTTAGTTCCTTCTAGATACATCCCTGTTTTTCTCAACTGAGTTCCAGCTGTAGGTGAATTAGACAATACTATCTGCCCATTATTTAATACTTGCACATTTCCTGAGGCAAATACTCCTACTCCTTCATCTCCAGTTACATTCATAGAACCTGAACCATCTGTTATTATTAGCTTTCTATCTGATAATGGACTAGCTGTTACCCCTTTTATATATATCCCTACTCCATTTGAACCGCTTACATTTATTAAATTATCAGCTGTTGTAATCTTTCCGTCCATTACGACTATTCCTGTTCCATTTGCCCCTACTGTTATTATTCCTGTATTTAACACATTTGTTTTATCCGCATAGATTCCGTAATCATATCCTCCTGCTGATATATTTCCTGCATTTGTTAGTGTTGTCATATCAAGGGCTGTTGTCTCTTTCCCTTTTATATATAGTCCTATTATTGCACTTTTATCTGCACTTGGTGTTGTTGAAGTAAGAGTTAAATTAAAGTTATTTACTTCATTATCGCCTTCTTTTCTATCATAATAAAGTCCTGTTACAAATGTTGGATTTGTTTTTATCGCTACATCTGTCTCGTCATTTATTATTGTTAAAGTTGGACTATTGCTTAATGAAAATACATTACTTTTATCCATCCCTAAAGCTATTCCACCTAAACCTATATCAAATTTATAGTTTCCATCAAATTTGATACTACTGTTTTCAGCTAATATTCCAATTCCACCTGCACCAACTTTTATATTTGTTATTCCTGCTGTATTCGTTTTTAATGTTAACTCGCCGCCATTTGTCCCCTTTATTTGAATACCAGCACTTTCATCTCCTAATTCTATTGTTCCACCATTACTAACAGAAACTCTATTTTGAGCTACACCTGTATTATTATCTACATATATTCCTACTGCACCCTTTGCTAAAGTTGAACCTGATTTATAGATACTTATTTTACCTGTATTAGATATATCAATTACTTTAGCTGTTGATAATGACGCTATAGAAGTATTATCTGTCCCATATACTTCTGGTGTATCAGGATCACCGCTTCCATCATTTTTAACTCTTGTTGTTAAACCAACTATTCCAATTCCAGTTCCTGAATCAGATTTTTTAGTTATTTCTATAGTTCCTTTGTTCTCAATTTTACTTCCATTTACTCCATATGCTCCCACACCTTGATCTACTTTTATCTTTCCTGTAGTATCTGTTAGTATATGCCCAAAACTTACATAAGCTCCTACATTTGTAGCTGGTGTTGTACTTGCTATATCTACTGTTCCTTTTATTGTATATCCTGACTCTGTATTACTTGGAGTTCCTAATGCTGTTACAGCATTTGATCCCAATACTAGTCCATTTCCATCTGTTGTTGATTTTATTGTATACCCTGAATCTAGTGTCACTCCCACTCTTTCCATTGTTATTTTATTAAATGCATCTGGTGTTGCACTATTATCCCTATTTACATTTGTCTTAATTGCTATATTCCCACCATCAAGAGATGATGAATACCAATATGATCCTGGATTAATAGCCGCAACCTTAGGTACATTTTTTAATCCTGTTGCTCCATTTAAATAACTGTTTGCTGAATCCCATATTAGACCTGATGCATTTTTAAATACACCTAAATTTACTCCGTTATTTTGTAAGTTTATTGTAACATTGTTCATTCCAGTGTACTTCCCTGTTTCTCCAGCTAATACAGTATTTGTTGAACTATAATCTTTGGCATCACCATAAAACACCACTCCATTATATATATTCATTGTTGTTGGACCTTTAAAATTAATGCTAGATCCTGCTGTATCATCTGCATAAAAAGTTAATTTACCATCATGACTTGATTCACCTGTTACAGAATTTGTCCATGTACTTTTATGCTCTATTGTTCCTCCAGAAAAGTTTACTTTACCACCTTTTAAAGCTACTAAAGCCCCATTTTCTCCTGTTTTTATTGTACTTCCTGTCCCCTGTACATTTACTACAGCTTTATCCCCTTTTGCAAAGGCACCTACTCCATTAACAGTTAAATCTCCTAAAACTGTTATTGTTGTACTTCCTGTTCCTTTTGTTAGTCCATTTTCTGAAATAGTTATTGCTGCTACACCTATGTTATCATTAGTTCCATCATTTAGATCAGTTTTTGTTCCAGTTCCTAATGCTGAAATATTATTTACAGTAATTTCAGTATCTGCCTTAGTTCCAGTTCCTGTATTATTAGATAAAATTGTTCCTGTAAGATCATTTATTCCTGATGCAAATGCTCCTATTGAACTATAACCATTCATTGATATATCTTTGGCACTTATCTTTCCGCCATCTTTAGCAAAAAGTGCCACTCCTTCGTAACTACTCATAGCTATATTATCAGCTATATTAATAGCAGTATTAAAATCTACTAGATATTTTCTACCAGTTTGACTTTCTCCTCTTCCATAAGCTTCTTTATCATATACTCCTGTTGTCATTGCTTTTCTAGGATTATACCAAACTCCCTCTGCATAAAACATAGTTGTTCCTTCTGCTCTTAGAGTGCCTGTTCCTGCATTATCAGATATTAAAGAACCTTTGTTTATATCTACTACAGTTCCATTCTTAGCTACTAAAGCAATCCCATTTTTAGAAAATTTTCCAAATTCTGTATCAAAATTTTGAATTTTTAAGCTTTTAATAGGATCCGCAGTTAAATATAAATAACCAATTTGTGATCCATTAGCTATTCCTATCATACCTGGATAAGTTACAGTATCCACTCTAAAATCTAATGTTGCTGGAAAATATTCCTGAAAAGCAGTTCCTACAGTATTATTTAATTCTGCTCTTTGCCCTGAAGATACATATATTCCCACATTATCTTCACTTTTTTTATTATCATTAGTTCCTATATTTCCTGTTCCTATTTGTGTAGTTCCACCTTGTCCATCTATATCAGTTCCAAATTTTATATCTGCTTTTATATTTCCCTGAAATACAGCATTTCTATCTGGTCTTGTAGTATTACCTGCAAGATAGTATCCTACATTTTTATCTCCCTGTAACTCTACTACACCTAAGTCTAATCCTGGTGCAAGTCCTGTAGCCCATTTTGTTCTATCAGGCACATAATTTGACACCCATATTCCTACATTACCACTACCTGTAAATCCTACTTTTCCATTTGTATTTTCTACTTTTACATTTCCAAATGCTGGTGCATACATAAGATATTTCTGAGAATTAGATTCGTATAATAAAGGGGCGCTTGTTCCAGGTAATCCATACCAAGCACTTGCTCCAGTCCATCTACCTATAGTTGGAGGAGCCAAGTAAAATATAGCATTCTCACTAGTACTAGCTGTTAGACTAGTTCCTCCAAAATTTATAGCACTAGAATTGGTAATACCATCAACAAAAGCTATTCCCCAGTTACTTCTTGTTCTCATATCTATTGTAGCTGGTGCTCCTTCTGTATTTGACCCAGAATATGTAGTTAATAAACTATTTGAATTCCCTGTTATATTTATATCTAAATCATTAAACTCCACATTATAGGGACTTCTTATATCAAGCTGTCCTATTATAGTTCTTCCTCTTAATTCTATTGCCACTCTATTCATTCTTATATTTCCAACTTGTGCAAAAATTGCTGTAGAATATGATTGTGATCCACCTATTACTATGTTCATATCTTGTACTATTGGAGTTCCTTGAAATAGCCATGATTGCTGGAATCTAGAAGGGCTAAAGCCTTGTAAAGTGTCATTATCTTCTGCAGATACCCATCCCCCAACTGGTATAGCTGGAAAAGCAACAGGACTTACTTCAAGTGGAACTGCATTTCCACTGTACTGATTTGTGGGCGTTCCTCCTGCTGCTCCATTCATTATTTGTATCTGCTCATATTTATTTGTTACTACTCCAGTTGTACCTGTAACAGCAGTTATAGTACTAACAGAACCTTTTCCATGCCCCCGTACTACTCCACCTACATTAAACATTACCTGACTATTAATCGATAACCTACTCGGTAAAGGAACACCTTGCTCCCAAGCTTTCATTTTTCTATCAAAAGTATTTGCTCCTTGAATAAATGAAAATCCTCCCAGCCAGTTTCCTCTTCCTCTTGTGAACGCATTAAAATCTGGCGCCGTTGGAGAAGACGGTGTTCTTACAGTTGGTGTTGGTGGTATTATTGAAGGCGGCACCTGTGGTGATACACTTAAACTAGGTGCTGCAAATACTAAATTTGGAGGTATAACATCCGAAAATGTTGGAACCCTTACTTCACTTACTTCTATATTTATATTTGGTGAAAATGTAGACACTGTCACATCAGCTGGTGCTGTCACTCCCAGTGAAACTGGTGCTGTTGGTGCTCCAGGTGCTGTCACACTTGGAGTACTTATATTTACAGTTATTGGTTGTATTGTTACTGAAGGTGCTGCTGGTACATTAGGTACCACTATTTCTGATAAAACCATTTCAGGTTCTATTGGTTCTGTTACTAATGGTATATTTACAGACGGTATTGTTGTAAATATAGCTGTATGATCATATGTCTTTGTATTTTCACTCCATGGATTTCTTGTGCTATTTCCTGTATTTGTTTCAGTTATCCATCCTGTAGTACCTCTTTTTGTTCTTGGTATTCCCAAATAATCACTTAATATATTTCTTTGTAAATCCTCAGCTGTGTCAGTTCTACTTCCATACTTCCAGTCTTTACCTTCTGTTTTTACATGTTTATATTCTCCCAGACCTGTAAATAAATAGCTCTGAAATGGTGACTTTATTACTTGATCCCCTTGTTGCTCTAATCTCCAAAGTTCCCAATCATTGTTTTTCAATCTTTTTTCATTTTCTAAACGTGCTTTTTTAATTTCTTCCCTTAACTTATCTGCAACTTTAGCTAAATCTTCATCAGAAGTTATATTTTCTGCTTTTTTTAATACTTTTGATGTTTCTGCTGCATTTGATACACTTCCTGTCATTAACACTGATAAGACTAACCCGCTAGAGTATTTTATTTTATTGTTATTTTTAAGTTTTGATTTAAAATCCTTTTCTAATAGATTCAATATATTTTTCATTCTTCCCTACGCTTTCATAAAATAATAATAATTTTTTATTTGATTTCTTTGTTTAGAGTTTTTACATTCTCTCTCATTTCTTTTATTTGTATTTCCTCCTCTTCCATTCCCTTTGTTACACTTTTGTAATATTCTATTTTCTCATTTATATGTACTATACCCTGTTCTGTATTTTCTAATTTTAAATTTGCATCTGCTAATTCTGGTGGTAAAGATTCAATATTATTCAACTTATCTAATCTGGCTTCTAATTCATCTAACCTAGCTTTATCAGATTTATATTGTTCGACTTCTTTACTAATTGCATTTACTCTTTTTTCTATTTTATTGATTTCTATGTTCATTTTCTTTCTTTCTGTTGGTGACAATTTTACATCTTTCGCCCCCAAAATTTGTCCGAAAATAAAAATTACAGAAATAACTAAAATTACTTTTACTTTCATTTTTTCCTCCTTTTATAGATTTACTTTAATTACTTAAATTAAAGTATATTTAGCTTTTTAATTTCGTATACAATTATAATATCTATATACACATTTATGTGTCACGTGTTTTAATGGCATTTCCCATGCTTTTTCATTTTCTTGTAATATTATCCTACATTTTAAACTAAAAAACCTAACCTACAATTCCATTGTATCCTTAAATAATTAATAACAAAAAAATTATTTTACTTTCATTTTTTTAGTTAATGTATTTCTAGGATTATACCATTTTTAATATTAGCACGCAATAAATTTATTACTCTATGAAAGCTTATTTTTTTACACGCATGCAAATTTTATAGTAACTCTAGTCTCTAAGGCAAATAAAAGATTAGTTTTTTTTAATATTTTATATTTTTATTTTAAATTATTTCAAACACATATATCATGATAAAATTTAAAATTTTAACTAAACAGATAATTATTTTATTCTATATATTCTCCAATATTTCGACTACTTAAATGTACATCAATTAACACATTTTATAATTACCACAAAGAATTTCTATGTATTTTTAGAATCTCTATAAAAGTTAGGAAAACCCTCCAATTTGTCATTCTGAGGAGTGAAACAACGTGAGAATCTGTGGTTTCCCTTCTTTCTATAATACTCACTCCCTCATCCCAAAAATATTTTCATAACAAAAACAGGAGCCTTCGCTCCTGCTTTTCCTTTAATATTAGAATTTCCAAGTAAGTCCTAATTGATACTTTGTTTCATCTGTTGATGATATAGTCTGCTCAATTTTTGCTCCTATTTTAAGCGCTTCATTTATTTCATATCCCACACCTATATTTCCTTTTAAAATATTTTTTACATCTTTCGGTGCTTCTAATCTATAATAATCAGCTGTTGTATCCTTTATCTTTACTTGATTCCCATCTCCATATGGATCTATAAATTCATATTCGTATGATGCCCCTAATTCTAGTGACAGTTTATTACCTTTTCCTGTTACATATGAAATTTCTCCATCTACTCCCACTCCCGGTCTCACTGAATAGTAATCTTCTGATTTCACATCAAGGTATATTCCATCTCCACTTTCTGTAAATCCTTGATATTTTCCATATCCTAAATTAAAACTTCCATATACTCCAAAATTCATATTATTTGACTTTATTGGAAAATCATATCTTAATTGATTTTTTAACTCCACAGTTCCTGAGAAATAATCCGCATCATTTTTATAAGTTCCATTACTTAATACTATTTCTCTTTCTGTATCATGGTAGTTTAATCCTAATTCTCCTCTTGTTACGAATTTAAACTTACTATTCTTATTTAAGTACTGCTCATAACCTATTCCGGCTTTTAGACTTGATACATCTTCTTTTGATCCTCTATCAAAGTCAAACTTACTCTGTACAAACCCTAATGAATATCCTAGTGTTTTTCCATATGTAAATTCTTCTTTCTCATTTAGATACATTATTCCTGTTGATTGATAATCGTAGTCTTCCACACCTGGGTTACTGTCAGATGCATTTCCATTTACATAAATTGCTGTAATCTTTGACGATTTCTTTGTTCTATTATCTTCTGATTTCAACTGTTTATACGCTGATTCAAATACACTATTTACATCCATCATTCTCTGTTGGATATTAGCATATATATTTCCTCTTAATTCCATATCAAATGTTTCTGCTAACTCATCCTTATTTGATATCATATCCATAGCATCAAACATTTCTAATTCTTTTCCTCTAGCTTTTCCATATAGTTGGTCTAAGCCTTTTCCAAATTCCACTGCTTCTGTATTTTGTAATAATTCCATGTAAGGTATCTTAGTCAGTGTAAATACATAACTTCCTGTACTGCTATCATAGTACTTTTCTCCTATAAAGCTCACTGACTGTGATATTACTGACAGTTCTCCTGATGGTATATTTGCACCCAATCCATCTAATAACTGCACTTGATAAACTTCATGATTAGTTCCCTGTGTTGCTCCTGGTGATAATATTATATTTCCTTTTCCACTTAAGCCTTCTACTTCTATTTTACCTACTTCTCCTGCTATTGTATTTAATAATATATTATCTGTAAATTCTAATTTTCCATTTATCTGTATAGTTCCTACATTCGTTATCTCTACTCCATTAAATGATATCGTAGGCCCATTTATTACTATTTTACCTATATTTTGAAGTGAACCTCCTCCATCTATTACGGCTGTTCCTCCTGAGTTTATCACAAGTCCTCCCTGATTTAGCAGGACTCCTCCTGTTCCTATATAAACTCCTGTATTTCCTACTCCTGATACTACTACTTGTCCAGAACCTATATTATTAAAACTTGCTCCTCTATCTATATAGATTCCTTGTGTATTTGTTCCTGATACATTTATTATTCCTTCATTTGTTATTTCTGAATAACTTGTTGCAGCTATTCCCTTTGAACCTGTTCCAGCTACATTTATTACTCCTGTTGCTCCATTATATACCTTTGCTGAATTTATAGCCTGTATTCCATAAGCTTTATCTCCTGTAACATTTATTATTCCATGATTTTCTGCTGTTCCTGATTCTCCATAACCAATTACATTTCCACTAGCATCCTTTATTTCTATTCCACTAGCAAACATTCCTACTCCAGCTTCTTTAGATACATTTACTACTGCTCCTTGGTTATTTACTATCTTGCCTGTCTCTGTATACATTCCTACTGAAAATCTTTTTACTAGACTGTCTACATCTGATTTCCCTACTTCTATTGTCCCATTATTAGTCATTATTCCATTTTGACCGTACATCCCTACACTATAATCTGATAATGTTAAAATATTATTATTTAAAGCATTTCCATTTTTACTATATATGTAAGTTGTTTCTTCTCCTGTTGCTAATAATGTTCCATTATTTACTATATTTCCATTTATCGTGGCTAAGCCCACAGAGTTAGAACCTATCTTTATTGTTCCTGAATTATGATTAATATTTGTAGTCCCACTTCCATATATTCCTGATGAATTATAGTTTCCTACTGTAATATCTCCATAGTTATCTATTAGACCATTTTCTGTATATATTCCATTTGACGTATCTCCTAAAAGTATCTGCCCTCTATTTTCTACTAATGAATCTTTAGCATACATCCCTGTTCCATTTGTTTTATTATTATTTGTAATTATTCCTGTTGATGAATTTACTAAAGAGTTTATCCCTTTTCCATAAATTCCTACTGCTCCACTTCCAAATAATATATTTCCATCATTTCTAACAGATACAGTATTTTCTCCATATATTCCTACTGAAGATTTTAGAGTACTATCTCCTACCTCTACTGTTTTTCCTGATAAGTTCTCTATTAAGTTTAGGTTTTCCCCATATATTCCTATACTTTCATTTCCTAATAAATTTATATTACCATTATTTGTTATACTTCCTGATACTAATGATGTTTTATTCTTATTAACTATTCCCTTTGCTCCAATTGATGAAGACTGTATATTTCCTGATAAAACTGTATTTGTTCCTTTTTCACTATATATTCCTGTAGCTTCTAAACCTAAATTTATTGTTCTTCCAAGAGTAGAAACTCCTGTTACGTCTCCCATTGAGTATATCCCTACACCCTTTTCACCTAGATTTATATTTCCAAGAGTGCTATTTATTTCTCCGCCTTCTTTTAATATTACAGCTACTGATTCTTTTCCTACAGTTATATCATTATTATGAAAGTTAATTTCACTTTTTACATTACTACTGTTTGCTCCACCTATTAATGCTCCATATTTATTATCTCCCAGTATTATATGACCACCTTGATAGTCTATTTTTCCACCTTCATCTGCTGCTAATAATATTGAGTTATTACCTAGTGTTGTCACAGCTCCTGAACTTATTGTTAATACTGTTCCTTTATTATTTACATCTTTTGCATAATAAGCTATTGAATTATCTTTTACTTCCACAGTTCCTGATGATAATGCTGTAGCTCCATTTGTATAGAATCCTATTGATCCATCTCCTGTCATTACTATTCTTCCAGCATTTTCAATATCAGCACCATCTTCTCCTGCTATTGCCACTGCTCCTAAAGTATGAGATGTTATTATTCCATCTACATCATTTAGTATCTTTGTTGCTGTTGGAATTCCACCTGTTGCTTGCAATCCTGATTTTCCAGTTAGTATACTATTATGATTTATTAGGCTTCCTCCACTTGCCGCTATTATATTTACATAGTTTATTCCCAAAGATCCTCCAGGAGCAAATGTCATATTTCCACCTGCTAAATATGCAAATATCCCATTTTCAGTATTTGTTACAGAACCATTCCCAATATTTAATGTTCCTCCATCTGCAACATAAAAACCTATATTATTATCTCCAGCTATGTTTACTGCTCCACCTGTCCCTAGATTAAATGTAGTTGCCTCATTTACATAGACTCCTATACCCTTTTCTAAGTCTCCACTTGTTGCATTCATATCAAGTTGACCTGTATATGTTAGGTTAGGGCCAGATATATTGTTACTATCTAAGTAAATCCCTATTCCATTAGCTCCTGACATTTCTAGATTAGCAGCTAAAGTTCCTGTTCCTGCCGCTTTATCTACTAATATTCCTATTGCTCTATAGTCATTTACTCCATCATTATATGAAGTTCCTGTTAGTCTCATTTGACCAGAATAGCCCATATATTTTTTCATATATATTCCTATTCCACCATCTACTTCAAATGTATAGTCTAATGTCCCAGTTATATCTCCACCATCTAGAAATACTCCTATTTTATCATTTTTACTATTTGAACCACTTATTGTTCCAAGAGAAGTTATTGTTGTATTATCTTTTGCATATATTCCCATTGAGCCTTCTCCATTAAGTTTCAATTCAGCATTATTTGTTACTATTGATGGAGCGGATGTTGTTCCTGCTACATAAATTCCTATTCCATTTTTACCGACTACTTGTTCTGCACTATTAGTTAATGATAAGTTTTCTCCATATATATTTATCAGGTTATCATTTAATGCACCACTATTTACACTTGCCTTATTATCCCTTATACCTTCTTTATAGAATATCCCTGTTCCTTTATCTGTTCCAACATACTTTATGTTTATTGTTCCTGTTCCCGATAAATTAGATTTTTCATCTACATAAATCCCTGTACTTTTCTCTCCTAATTCTATTGTTCCTGTATATCCACTATCTAGAAAGATATCACTCTCTTTAGAATAAATCCCTACTCCTTGACTTCCTATTTTTATATTTCCAGATTTCATTTCAAGAGTTGACTTTTTGCCAGAATCACCCATTAAGGCAATAGCATTAGAACTGTCATTTACAGTTATATCTGTTCCATTTAATACAATTTTTGCTCTCTCTTCTGCTACTACTGCTGATTTATCATCTACTCCTAATGCTACTTTTATTGTTCCACCATTTAAATTAGCTAAAACTGTATTTGATAATCCTGTATCTTTTAAGTAAATTCCTGTTCCTGAATTTATATTTAAAGTTCCTGTATGATTTATTTCTGTTGCACTTGTTCCTGTAGTTCCATATACACCTATATTTTCAGAATTTATTATTCCTCTATTCTCTATTAAGCCGCCTTTTGCTACTATTCCTATACTTCCTGAATTTAATCCAATTTTTGCTTGTGTTGAATTTACTATTGCTCCAATATCATTTATGAACTTACCTTGATTTGTAGCATATACTCCTATTGAACCATTTGCAGAGTTTGAATTAATTGTTCCTGTTCCTGATCCATCTGTCGAATTAGATACTTCTGCTTTATTTGTAACTACTAAGCCTACTGAATTTCCAGAGTTCACATTTAATTGACCATAGTTTGAAGAACTTGTTACAGTATTTCCATCTGATGCTACATAAAGTCCATAAGCTGAATCTGCATTTACTAATACATTACCTCTATTTTCCAGCTGTGTCTCCTTAAAGTAACCACCAATTCCCATTGCATTCAGTGTTAAGTTCCCTGTATTTTTAAACTTTGCTACTTCTTCTGTATATAGTCCTATTATTTCCTGACTTCCTGTATCTACTATTATATTCATTCCATTTATTAATCCTGATGGATCTGTATTCTTAGCATATAATAGTCCTATTGGTCTTATTACTCCTGCTGTTCCTGTTCCCTGTGATGCTGTACTTTTTATTGTTATAGTACCATTTTCAGCCTGAGCTCCACCTTTTAGGTATGCTCCCACTCCTAATTTACTATTTGCTGATGATAAATCATACTTTCCTGTAAAGCTTTCTGCATTTGTTCCTAAAGTTGATCTTCCATCTAAATATATCCCTACTGCATTCTCTCCAACTGTTGTTGTTGAGCTTGTTGATGATACATTTATATTATCTCCTTTTACATAGACTCCAAGTGGTATATTTGTTGCACTTGTAGGGTTTGCTGAATTTACTGTTATTGCTCCTGTAGACATTTTTATACTTCCTGTATTTCCTGCTTCTGATGAGGCATAAATACCTATACTTTTTTGACCATTTACGGTTATTATCCCTCTATTTTCTATATCAAAACTTTCTGATGTTCCTGATGACTTTGTATAAATACCAATATTTTGAAGTCCTGTTTGTTCATTTACCAATATTTGACCATTATTCTTAAACTTTGAATTTAGTCCATAAACTCCTATATTATCTTTTCCTACTGCTATTAATCCTGTACTTGTTAGTTCATTATCTTTTTTTGTTTCTTCTAAGTACATTCCTGTTTTTCTTAATTGAGTTGTAGCTGTAGCTGAATCAGACAGTACTATCTGCCCACTATTTAATACTTTTACATTATCTGCTGCAAATATTCCTACTCCTTCATCACCTGTTACATTCATAGAGCCTGAACCATCTGTTATTATTAACTCTCTATCTGATAATGGATTAGCTGTTACTCCTTTTATGTATAATCCTACTCCATTTTTCCCTGTTACACTTATTAAATTATCAGCTGTTGTAAGCTTACCATCCATTACAACTATACCTGTTCCATTTGCTCCTACTGATACATTTCCTGTATTTAATACATTTGTCTTATCTGCATAGATTCCATAATCATATCCTCCTGCTGATATATTTCCTGTATTTGTCAGTGTTGTCATATCTAGGGCTGTTGTCTCTTTCCCTTTTATATATAGACCTATTATTGCACTTTTATCTGCACTTGGCGTTGTAGAAGTCAGAGTTAGATTGAAATTATTTACTTCGTTATCTCCTTCTTTTCTATCATAATATATCCCTGTTGCAAACGTTGGTGCTGTTGTTATATTTGTATCTATTTCATCATTTATTATTGTTAGTGTTGGATTATTTACTAGTGTATGTGTATTGCTCTTATTCATTTCTAAAGCTATTCCACCTAGACCAATATCAAATTTATAGTCTCCGTCAAATTTTATACTACTATTTTCAGCAAGTATCCCTACTCCGTTTGCCCCAACTTTTATATTTGTTATTCCTACTGTATTTGTTTTTAGCGTTAACTCTCCGCCATTTGTTCCCTTTATCTGAATACCAGCACTTTCTGCTCCTAATTCTATTGTTCCACTATTACTTATTGAAACTCTATTTTGAGCTGTTCCTGCATTATTATCTACGTAGATTCCTACTGCGCCCTTAGCTAGAGTTGAACCTGATTTATATACACTTATTTTTCCTTCATTAGATATATCTATTACTTTAGCTGTTAGTAATGAAGTTATTGCTGTGTTATCTGTTCCATATATTTCTGGTGTGTCAGGATCACCACTTCCATCACTCTTTACTCTTGTTGACAGGCCAGCTATTCCTATACCTATTTCTGAATCAGCTTTTTCAGTTATTTCTATACTTCCTTTATTTTCTATCTTACTTCCATTTACTCCATATGCTCCCACACCTTGGTCTACTTTTATCTTTCCTGTAGTATCTGTTAGTATGTGACCAAAACTTACATAAGCTCCCACATTTGTAGTAGATGCTGTACTTGCTATATCTACTGTCCCTTTTATTGTATACCCTGATTCTGTGTTACTTGGAGCACCTATTGATGAACTATTTGAACCCATTACTAGTCCATTTCCATCTGTTGTTGATTTTATTGTATATCCTGAGTCTAATGTTACCCCCACTCTTTCCATTATTATTTTATTAAATGAATCTAGCGATACAATATTGTCTCTATTTACATCTGTTCTTACTACCATACTTCCACCATCTAATGATGATGAATACCAATATGATCCTGGATTAATTCCAGCAACCTTAGGTACATTCTTTAACCCTGTTGATCCATTTAAGTAACTATTTGAAGAATCCCATACTAAACCTGATAAGTTTTTAAATACTCCTAAGTTTACTCCATTATCTTGTAAATTTATTGTTACATTATTCATGCCTGTATACTTACCTGTTTCTCCTGCTTGTGCTGTATTTGTTGCACTATAGTCATTTGTATCACCATAGAATGCTACTCCATTATGCATATTTATCACAGTGGATCCATTAAAATTAATATTTGATCCAGCTGTATCATCTGCATAAAATGTTAATTTCCCATCATGACTTGACTCTCCTGTTACCAGATCTCTCCAAGTACTTTTATGTTCTATAGTTCCACCTGAAAAGTTTACCTTTCCCCCTTGTAGCGCTACTAAAGCTCCATTTACTCCTGTATTTATTGTACTTCCTGTTCCTTGTACATTTACTACAGCCTTATCTCCCTTAGCAAAAGCACCTACTCCATTTACAGTTAAGTCTCCTAAAACTGTTATTGTTGTACTCCCTGTTCCTTTTATTAGTCCATCTTCTGAAACAGTTATTGCTGCTACACCTATATTATCATTTGTTCCATCATTTAAATCAGTTTTTGTTCCTTTTCCTAATGCTGAAATATTGTCTACAGTAATTACAGTATCTACCTTAGACCCTGCCCCTGTATTATCTGATAGTATTGTATTTGTTAGATCATTTACACCTGATGCAAAGGCTCCTATTGATCCGTAACCATCCATTGATATATCCTTAGCATTTATCTTTCCACCATCTTTAGCAAAAAGTGCTACTCCTTCATAACTGCTCATAACTATATTATCAGCTATATTAATTTCAGTATTAAAGTCAGCTATATTTTTTTTACCAGTTTGGCTTTCTCCTCTTCCATAAGCTTCTTTATCATATACTCCTGTTGTCATTGCTTTTCTAGGATTATACCAAACTCCTTCTGCATAAAACATAGTTGTTCCTTCTGCCCTATCAGCACCTGTCCCTGCATTATCAGTAATTAAAGAACCTTTATTTATATCTATTACAGTTCCATTTTTAGCCACTAAAGCTATACCATTTTTAGAAAACTTTCCAAACTCTGTCTCAAAATCTTTGATTTTTAGACTTTTAATAGGATCTGCAGTTAAATATGAATAACCTATTTGTGTTCCATCAGCTATTCCTATCACATTAGGATACATTGCCGTATCTACTTTAAAATCTAATGTAGCTGGGAAATATTCCTGAAAAATGGTTCCAACAGTATTATTCATCTCAGCTCTTTGTCCAGAACCAACATATATTCCTACATTATCTTCACTTTTTTTATTATCATTTGTTCCAATATTTCCTGTTCCTATTTGTGTTACTCCACCTTTTCCATCTATATTAGTTCCAATCTTTATATCGGCTTTTATATTTCCTTGGAATACTGCATTTTTATCAGGTCTTGCATTATTTCCAGCTAAATAATATGCTACGTTTTTATCTCCTTGTAATTCCACTATTCCCAGATCAAGTTCTGGTGCAAGTCCTTTAGCCCATTTTGTTCTATCAGGTACATAATTTGTCACCCATACTCCTACATTACTACTACCTGTAAATCCAATATTACCATTTGTATTTTCTACTTTTACATTTCCAAATACAGGCGCATACATTAGATACTTCTCAGAGTTCGATTGATATACTGGAGTACTTGTTCCTGGCAACGGATACCAAACACTTGCTCCAGTCCATCTATTTATAGAAGGAGAAGCCACATAAAAGATAGTATTCTCACTAGTACTAGCTGTTAAACTAGTTCCACCAAAATTTATAGAACTAGAATTAGTAACATTATCAATATGAGCTTTTCCCCAAGTAGTTGCTGGTAACATACTCACTGTAGATGGTGATCCCCCTACGTTTGATGCTGAATATGTAGTTAGTATACTATTTGAGTTCCCTGTTATATTTATATCTAAATCTTTGAATTCAACATTATATGCTCCTCTTATATCTAATTGACCTATTATAGTGCTACCTCTTAGTTCTATTGCCACTCTATTCATTCTTATATTTGTAAATTGTGCAAATATTGCTGTAGTATATTGTGTTGATCCTCCAATTATTATATTCATATCTTGTACTATTGGAGTTCCTTGAAACAACCATTTTTGCTGATATCTAGTTGTACTAAATCCTTGTAAGGTATCATTATCTTCTGCTGAGACCCATTGTCCAGGAGCAATAGCTGCAAAACCAACTGGACTCACTTCAATTGGAAATGGATTAGGCCCATATTGATTTGTAGGTGTTCCTCCTGGTGCTCCATTCATTATTTGTATCTGATCATACTTATTTGTTACCACACCATTTGAATTTGTAACAGCCATTACAGTACTTGAAGAACCTTTTCCATGTCCTTGTACTACTCCACCTACATTAAACATAGGCTGGTCATTAATTCTTATTTTTCTTAATCCTTGCTCCCAAGCTTTTATTTTCCTATCAAAAGAGTTTACTCCTCTTATATTTGTAAATCCTCCAAGCCATTCTCCTCTTCCTCTATTAAATGCTTTAAAATTCGGTGCTGTAGGAGCAGATGGTGTTTTAATCGTTGGTGTAGGCGGTGTTATTGTAGGAGTGGTCTGCGGTGATACACTTAAGGTTGGCGCTGTAAACTCTAAATTTGGTGGTGCTACATCTGAAAATGTTGGTACCTTCACTTCACTTACTTCTATATTTATATTTGGTGAAAATGTTGACACTACAATGTCTGCTGGTGCTGCAATATTTAATGAGCTTGGCACTGTAGGTGCTCCTGGCGCTGTTACAGTTGGCGCTGTTACATTTACTGTTATTGGCTGTATTGTCACTGATGGTGCTGCTGGTATATTTGGAACCACTATTTCTGATAAAACTATTTCTGGTTCTATTGGTTCTGTTACCAGTGGTATATTTACTGATGGAATTGTTGTAAATACAGCTGTATGATCATAGATCTTAGTATTTTCATCCCATGCATTACTTCCGCTACTTCCTGTATTTGTCTCAGTTATCCACCCACTAGTTCTTCTCTTTGTATTAGATATTCCTAAATATTCATTTAGTATATTTCTTTGTAAATCCTCTGCTGTATCACTTCTACTTCCATATTTCCAGTCTTTTCCTTCTGTTTTTACATGCCTATATTCTCCCAAGGTACTTAACAAGTAATTATAAAATGGTGACTTTATTACTTGGTCTCCCTGTTGCTCAAGCCTCCATAATTCCCAGTCACTATTCTTTAATTTTTCTTCATTCTCTAAGTGAGCCCGCCTTATTTCTTCCCGTAGTTTACCTGCGACTTTAGATAAGTCTTCATTTGAAGTTATACTTTCTGCTTTTTTTAACATTTTTGATGTTTCTGTTGCAGTTGAAATCCCTCCAGTTAACAATATTGATAAAACTAAGCCACTAGAATAGCTTATTTTTCTATTATTTTTTAGTTTAGACTTAAAGTCTTTCTCTAATTTAGCTAATATATTTTTCATTTTTTCCTTTCACTTTGACATTTTTCATTTTTTATTTTATTTCTTTATTTAGTTCTTTTATTTCTTTTTTCATATTTTTTAGTTGTGCTTCCTCATTTTTCATTCCCTTTGTTACACTTTTATAGTATTCTATCTTTTTATTTATATGTGCTATACTTTGTTCTGTACTTTCTAATTTAAAGTTTGCATCTGCTAATTCTGACGGTAATGGCTCAATATTGTTTAATCTGTCTAATCTAGCTTCTAATTCATTTAGTCTAGCTTCAGTAGATTTATATTGCTCCACTTCCTCATTTATTTCTTTTACTCTTTTTTCTATTTTATTGATTTCTATATTCATTTTCTTTCTTTCTATTGGTGATAAATATGGTTTTTTTGCCAAAGAAATCTGCCCAAGAATAAAAATTATAGAAATAAGTAAAATTACTTTTATTTTCATTTTTCCTCCTTATTAGAATATTTAGTGATCCAAATTTCGACCTTTTTTAACTTAATACAATTGATTGTCTTTACAAAACCATTTATACTTTAAATATTCTTATTTATTATAAAATTTTATTGCTAATATTGTCGTATATTATATCATTCAAAATGTAAGTATGCAATTACTTTTATTTGGACATGAAATATTCTTAGTTTATAAACATCATATTTTATAGCTATTTTCTTTGATTTACAAGCCTTATCTAAAAATATACTTTATTAAAAAAAAAAATCCTTACTTAAATATTTTATAAATTTAATCTAATGAAAAACTTAATGCTTCATTGGATTAAATAATATATCCCTCATATTTTGTTGCTTTTCAATACTTAATTCTGCCTTAACTAATAGTATATTATGGATGTATCTATTATTTTCATGATTTTTATGTAAATAATAAAAAAATTAAATTATACAACAAAAAAACCCCTTATGATTAAATCATAAGGGGTTCAGTACTTTATATTATAAACTTAAATATTTCTAAAAAAGATATTCTCTACTATAAGGTCCTTCTTTTAACATATTAGTAACATTTTTTGGATTATCTAAAAGTGATTTATAGCTAAAGAAGATACTTCCTTTTACTTCTGGAAAACTTCTATTATAATCTATTTGATTTATTAGCTCACTTGAATTTTTCCACTCTTTAACTTTATATGCTGCCTGTCCTATATATAAATCTGTTTTTGAACCTGTAACAGCACTACTCCACCAGTTTACTAACGTATCATAATCAGCTAAGTTAAAACCTTGATGCCAGTAAATTTGAGGTACAACATAATCGATCCATCCCTTATCTACCCATAATAAAATATCAGCATAAAGGTCATCATAATTTTGTACACCTGCTCTTGTATCTGAACCCTTTACAGGATCTGTACTTTTATTTCTCCAAACTCCAAATGGGCTAATTCCTAATTTTACATTTGGTTTTGCTTTTTTCATATCTTTAGATAATTTTTCAATAAGTTGGTTTACATTATCTCTACGCCAGTCTTCCTTGCTGTAAAACTTACCACCATACTTTTTATATGTCTCATTATCTGGATATTCTTGATTTTTTACTTTATATGGATAAAAATAATCATCCATGTGAACTGCATCTATATCATAGTTTTTAACTACTTCCATGATACTATCTACGACATAGTCGTCAACTCCTGGAACACCAGGGTTTAAATATAGTTTTCCACCATACTCTGCTATCCAGCTTGGATTACTAAATACTATACTGTCACTAGATAATTTTTTTCTATCAGAACTTACAGTTAGTCTATATGGATTAAACCACGCATGAAATTCTATTCCCCTTTTATGAGCCTCTTCCACCATAAATTTTAGAGGATCATAACCAGGATCTACCCCTTGTCTCCCTGTAAGATATTCTGACCATGGACTGTACTTTGAAGGATAAAATGCATCTCCAGTTGGTTTAACTTGTACTACTACAGCATTCATATTCCATTTTTCTACATTATCCAATATATCAAGATACTCTCTTTTTTGTTGCTCTATACTAAGCCCTTTTTTAGAAGGCCAATCTATATTTCCTACACTTGCTACCCATACTCCTCTAAATTCTTTCTGTTGCTTGGATTTTGCCTTTTCTTTTACTTTTGAACTCTTTGTTATTGCTGAAAAACTCATGCAAAACAATAATAAAGTGCTCAATAATACTAATAACTTATATTTCATTATTCCTCCGTTTTTTCGTTTGTTTCATCAATTATAATATATTTAATGACACTCTATTTTACTACATATTTCTTAGAAACTTCTTAGCCTATTCTTTTAAAAAACTCTAAAATTTTATAATCTGTCCAATAATAATCTTTATTAAATTTTGCAAATCCCACATGCCCACCATAACGAGGATATAGTACATTTAAATTTTCATTTATACTTTTTAGATGTTTAGGATAACATTTATCAGAAAGTATTGGGTCATCTTGAGCATTTATAATAAGAGCCGGTACTTTTATATTTGGAATAAAATTAATAGCACTCTCTTTTTTATAATAATCATTTGCATCTTTAAAACCATTTAATTTAGAGGTATATCTATCATCAAACTCATTAAAATCTTTTAGCTTATCTATATCTGTAATATCTATTTTATCAGGCATTATCTTATTTTTCTCTTTAAGCTTTCTTTTGAAACTAAGTAAAAACTTCATTTTATACACGTAGTTTCTTTTTTTATTTAATGTAAATGATGAATCATATAAATCAAGAGGACATGATACTGCCACGCCACCTTTTATCTTCCCATCATTTAGAGCTTCTACTCCTAAGTACTTTAATACTAGATTAGCACCTAAACTATATCCTGCTAGATAAATACTCTCATAATCCTTTTCTATATGCTCAATAACTTCTCTTAAGTCTGAAGTAGCTCCAGCATGATAAAACCTAGGCAGTCTATTTAGCTCTCCACTACATGACCTGTAATTAACTGCTACTATGTCATATTTATTTTTACTCAAAAGACTTGCTGCTGCCCTTATGTAGTTACTATTTGATGATCCTTCAAGTCCATGGCATAAAACTGCTACTTTTTTATTTCCATTTTTAATTCTATCAATATCTAAAAAATCTCCATCTTTCAGCTCTATTCTTTCCCTAGTATATTTTACTTTTACTTTTCTAAAAAAGCTGGGATAAATAGTATTTATATCTCCATTTTTAAATAAAAATCTAGGCTTGTATGTCTTCATGAATTTCCTCCTACAATATATCAAAATCTATTAATAATGGTAAGTGATCAGATAATTTTACCTGTAATACTTCAAAGTCATTAACTCTAATTCCCTCAGAATAAAGAACAAAGTCTAATGTTTTCCTAGGTTTCCAGCTTGGATAAGTCGGTATATTTTTTATATTAGCATTTTTCAAATTTAATGCCCTTAAAAAAAGACTTATCTCTTCTTGTCCCCAAAATAAATTAAAATCCCCTGCAACAATAAACGGCTTATTGCACGAGTCTATAACTTCATATAGTTCAACTATTTGTTTTAATCTTGCTTTAGCTCCTAACGCCAGATGAATTAGAAATACCGAAAATTCAGCGGTTTCTAATTCTATTACTAATTTCTTTACACCATTATTAAAATAATGAAATTTTTGATCCTCTACTTTCACTCCTGATAAAAAAGCATTTCCTTGTCTTCTTAAAACTGGAATTCTCATAAATTTTGAATCTGATAAATATTTATGCTCATAAATATGATAATGTCCTAATTCTTCACCTAGAAATACTGCTTGATTTTTTCTTCGTGTTCGATATGAGCCTAAATCTACTTCTACTAGACCAACTATATCTGGATCATATTTTTTTAAAAAACTTCCTATTTTTTCTATGTGATCTGTTGATTTCCCTAAATAACCTCTTACATGTTTCAACGGCTGGTTAAGATACTTTCCAGTACCATATCTAATGTTATATAAAACAAATTTCATTTTCCATCACCATTTCTGTGCACTTTTATTTATATTTTACTCCTTTTAATTAAATTTTACAAGACATCTTTTCTTATAGCCTTTGTAAAATAGTAAAGAGACTAATACTTCTCTTTTTAATAAATTTTCTAAAGTAAATTATTTGATATATGAATTGATATTATATCAAAAATAGCTTTATAAGAAAAAGTTTTCATAATACTAAAGTTCTTAAGTAAGAAAATAAATCTACAAAATCTGTCATTCTGAGGAGTGTAACGATGTGAGAATCTCAAACTACTCTACCCTTTCAGAATTACATAATAAAAATTATATAAGGGCTGACTCAAAAACTTGAGCCAACCCCAATCCTTATACATAATTTCCAATCAATTTCTAATCTTCTAAATTTGTTTCAATAATAAACTTAGATAAGTCTAAATTTTCTTCTTCCTCTGTTAATATCAAGTCTTTATACGTATAATGCTCAACTATATTTACTGCATGATCCCCTATTCTTTCTAAGTCAGATAAAATATCTACATACATCATAGCAACAGTTCCTGTACATTTTCCCTCTTTAGTTCTAGTCATATGATTTTTTATAGCTTTTCTCTCTAATTTATCCAGATACTTTTCTTTCTCCATCACTGAACCACCATAAGTTAAATCTTTTTCAATAAACATTTTTATAGTATCTTCTGTAACAGAAATGCAGACTTCCAGCATTTTTCTTATTTCTGCCATAGCTTCATCTGATATCTTTTCTTTATTTGAAAATAAACTTTGAAATGTAAAAACTGTATTTTGAGCTAGATCAGAAATTCTTTCATAATCTCTTAAACTATACATAATTACATTTAATCTTTTATTATCATCATCTGAAAGTGTTGCTCCTAATAATTTTATACAATAATTATGTAGCTTTTTATCAATAGAATTTACCGCTGTCTCCATACTAAATACAGCCTTTGCATGTTCCGAATTTCTAGTTTTTATAAACTTATAAGTTTCTTCTATTACTTCAACACTTAAATTAGCCAATGCTAATAAAGTCTTTCCAGCTTGTTCACAAGCCAAAGAAGGAGACTGGTATATTAGTTCTTCACTTAATAATTTTTCATCAAACTTATTTTCTTTCTCACCTTTTTTAGATGGAATTACTCTTTTCACTATTTTTTCTAAAATTGATACAAATGGTAGTAACATTAGTGTTACAGTAATGTTAAAAAGACCATGTGTGAAAGCTAGCTGCATCTCTGCATTTAAATGAAGTATATTTGTGACTAAATACTCATAAGGTATTATTGCTTGAAATAAAAATAATATAATAGTAAAGACCACTGCTCCAAATATATTAAATATTACATGTGCTGTTGCAGCTCTTTTAGCAGCAGTTGCTCCACCTATTGCTGATAAGACAGCAGTAATTGTTGTTCCTATATTATCTCCTAATAATACTGGTATTGCACCAACAAAGGAGATAGCCTTTTGTCCATAAAGAGTTTGTAATATTCCTATTGTTGCTGAAGATGACTGGACTATCATTGTCAGCAATGTTCCTGTTAGTAACCCTAATATTGGATGATGTGATAATTTTACCATATACTCTGCAAATACTGGTAATTTAGCTATTGGTTCTAATGCATTACTCATTATATTTAGCCCAAAGAATAATGACCCAAAGCCAAAGAAAATCTGTCCCAAAGAATTTATTTTATTTCCTTGTGCAAACATGTATATTATCGCACCAACAAACATTATAGGCAGGGCATAATCTTTTATTTTTAAACCTATTAGGAATGCTGTAATTGTTGTTCCTATATTAGCCCCCATTATTACACCTATTGCCTGTCTCAAATCCATTAATCCTGCTCTTACTAAAGAAATTGTAAGTGCTGTTGTTCCTGAACTACTTTGTATTAACATTGTGGAAAAAGTCCCAACTAAAACTCCTTTTACTGGTGTATCAGTATACTTATTTATTAAGTCTCTCATCTTATCCCCAGCATAGTTTTTTAAGGCTTCACCCATAAATTTTATTCCAAAAAGAAATATTCCTAATCCTCCTAATAATGTCATAAACGTTTCTAAATTTAAAACTCCTTCACTTCCTTCTAACATAAGTTTTACCTTCCTCCCATTAAGTCTGTTTTTTCTTCACCAATCCTATTCCATCACCAAAAGGTAGTAAAACAAAATCATGATTTTCATTTAAATAAGTGATGAACTCATTTAATTTTTTAACCATAGTCTTATATCTTTTTGGCACTTCTTCTTCTATTACTAGTCCTCTAAATAAAATGTTATCTATAAATATAACTCCATCTTCTGATAATTTTAGATATGTTAAATCAAAAAACTTTTTATATTGCCCCTTAGAAGCATCTATAAATATAAAATCAAAGACTTTATCAATTTCACTTATTTTTTCTAATGCATCTCCTAAAATCAAATTTACATTATCTAATTTCAGCTTGTTAAAATTTTCCTTTGCAATACAGTATCTTTCTTCATCTATTTCTATTGTATAAAATTCACCTTTATTCTCGTTAGAAATATTTGCTAAAAATATTCCTGAATATCCTATTGCGGTGCCAATTTCCAGTATATTAGAAGCTTTATTTGAGCTGGCTGAAAATATCATAAAATTTAAAACTTCTTCAGTTATTATTGGTATATTATTATCTTCACCATACTTTTTTATTTCTAATATTTTAGGATCATTTATTTTAAATAGGCTTCTGGTAAAATCAGAAGCCTTATGAAAATCACTTATCATTTTTTACCTCTTTTTTGATATTTTGTCAAAATTTTTTTCAACTCTTCAATATTACCTGTCATTTCAGAAAATTCAAATAAATAAAAATGATTTTTTTGTGTATAAAGTAAATACCCCATTTTGAATCTTTTTATTTTATAAAATTCTGAATATTTAATTTCTAACACTCTAGGCTCTGATTTGCTTATTGAAACCATTTTATCCTCATAAAAAAGAGTCCTCATTTTTGTTAGAGTTGAATTCATAGATTTTAGAATTCTTTTAGGGTAAACCTTAAGGACATAAGTCAAATAACCGATAAGAAGTAATAAAATCCCTACTATACCCGCCAAATTCTTAAGAATATCTCCATTCTGTAAATGAATTAAAATATTAGAAATAAAATATATTAAAATAAGAGATACTATAATCATCCTATATTTCATATTTCCATTAAGCAGCCCTTTTCTTATCCTCTTCTCAGTCCACTCAAAATCTTCAATCTTCGCAATTATATTTTCAGTTTCTTTTTCATAGTATTTTTTCAATATACTATCTAACTTCTCCAACTCTTCCTTTTTAAATTCAGTAAATTCAAAAAAAATATAATCATTTTTGTTAAAATAAAACAAGTATTCATTTTCTGTCTTTTCTATATAGAACATTTCATCATATAAATATGTATTTTTTTCATTTTTTACTATATTTGTCTTTATAAGTCTATCTTCATAAAATTCTACTCTTACTTCTTTTTCACTATCAGGTATTGTGTCAAAAATCTCTTTAGAAAACCTTTCATAATTCACCCTATACTTGGCATAATAAAATTTCATTATTCTACTTTGACTGACCTTATATTCTACTAAAGCTATTCTCTCCATAAAATAATCTCCTAACTTTTCTTTTTTCTAGAAGAATATTTAGACAAAATCTTTTCTAATTCCTCTAATTCTTCTTTTTTAAATTCATCAAAACCAAAAAAATAAAAACTAAACTTTTGAGTATAAAACATATAACCCTCTTTTATTTTTTGAATTTTGTAAAATTCTTCATATTTAAGTCTTATCAATGTAAGTTTCTTCTTAGTAATAATTTCTATTTCATCAGGATAAAACAAAATTCTAGCACTTAAAAAATTTTCATTTATTGATTTTAGTATTTTTTTAGCAGTTCTTTTATAGTAAAAAAACTTAAAAAGAATAAATATTAAAATAACATACCCTATTACTGATATTACCGTAATAAAAATATCCCTATATATAAGATACTGAAACACACCTAGAAAAATAAGACCAGCTAATTGCATTCCAGAAAGCATATTTTTATACATAGCTTTTAGTCCTGTTATACATCTTTTTTGATCTAGAACATAATTTTCTATAGTTGCTATAACACCATTAGTAGTACCTGTGTAATATTTTTTAAGAATTTCATCTAACTTATCTCCTGTTGATTCATTTTCCACAAGATCACTAAATTTAAAAAAATAAAACTTAGTTTTATCAAGAGAAAATAAATATCCTTCTTTTATTTTCTCTACTCTATATAACTCACTGTATAAATGTGAATTCACTTCATTCTTTACTATATTTCTCACCAGAAACTTATCTTTATAAAACTCTATCTCATAATCTCTCATACTATCTGAAATCGTATCATCTATTTCCTTTGCATAATTCTCATCCATTACTCCATATCTAGCATAATATGATTCTTTCAGCCTTTGAAGGTCAGTTTTAAAATTTGGTATTTTAGCTATAATTTCCATTATAATACCACGGCCTTTATCCATTCATGATCTTTATCAGATAAGTAATCTTTTGTAAAATCATCTTTATATTTTTTAAAGCTATTTTCTAGAATTGCCTTTCTTGCATCCTTCATTAATTTTATTAAAAAATATAAATTATGATATGTTGCAAGTCTTTGCCCTAATATTTCATCAGCCTTAAAAAGATGTCTTATGTAGGCCCTAGTATAATTTTTACAAACATAACATTCGCATCCATCATCAAGAGGTCTAGGATCTCTGAAATATTTTGCATTTTTTATAACTAGTCTTCCATACTTAGTAAATACAGTCCCATGTCGTCCTATTCTAGTAGGCTGAACGCAATCCATCATATCTACTCCATCTTCTACCGCCTCAAGCATGTCAATTGGCTCTCCAACCCCCATTAAGTATCTTGGCTTATTTTCTGGAAGTTTTGGAGTGATATATTCTAAAATTCTGTACATATCTTCTCTAGGTTCTCCTACTGCAAGTCCACCTATAGCATATCCAGCAAAATCTTTGTCCATCTCAAACAGTTCATTAAAACTTTGGTCTCTTAAATCCTCGTATATCCCACCTTGTGCAATAGCAAATAATCCTTGTCTGTCTTTATTTCTATTTGCTTCAATACATCTTTTAGCCCATCTTGTAGTTCTTTCTATTGATGGAATTATATACTCTCTAGTTGATAATCCTGGTGGACATTCATCTAGTACCATCATTATGTCACTTCCTAGATTATTTTGTATATCTATTGATTTTTCTGGTGACAGAAAGTGTCTTGAACCATCTATATGTGATCTAAAGTGGACTCCCTCCTCTGTTATTTTTCTAAGATCGCCTAAACTAAATACTTGAAATCCTCCACTATCTGTTAATATTGGTTTTTCCCAATTCATAAACTTATGAAGTCCTCCAAAATCATTTATTAAAGCATCATTTGGTCTTAGATATAGGTGATAAGTATTTCCTAATATTATCTCTGATCCTATTATCTCCAATTCTTCTTTTGTCATAGTCTTTACAGTTGCCTGGGTTCCTACCGGCATAAAAACTGGTGTTTCTATACTTCCATGTGGAGTTTCTACTACTCCTGCTCTTGCATTACCATCTTTATTTAATAATGTATATTTAATTGGATTTTCCATTTCTACTCCTTTTATCTTCTTATCTTATAATATCGATAACATCTTTCATTGATCGCAAATTATTTGCTAATCTATCAAAGTCATCACGTTTTCTTATCATTATATTAAACTTCATTAATGAATACTGTATCCCATTTTCCTTTACAATAGCGGTATTTACACTTATTAGATCCATTTTAAAGTCATTTAGTACTTTTATTATATCTACTAAAATATTTGGTCTATTTACTGCTTTCGCTGTAAATAAAAAATCATATTTTGAAATAGACTTACCAGTTTCCTCTATATCCCATTCCACATCTATTGTTCTATCTGGATCATTTTTTATTAAGTTTGCTAAGTTTTTACAGTCTTTTCTATGAATAACTATTCCACGTACCTTTGTAATAAAACCTAGTATTTCATCTCCCGGTAATGGAGTACAGCATTTAGCAAATCTATACATTGTATTGTCTGTTCCGCTTATCTTTATTCCACCTGTATTTTTTTCTTTTCTTTTATTCCCTTTGGTCACTTCTTCTTCCACAACTGTTTTTTCATCTAGAGCTTTTTTTACTTCAAATCTATTTATAAATCCATCTAATGAAAGTTCTCCAGTTGCTAGTTTGTAAAACAAAGATTTTATATCATTTAAATTATACTTTTTTAAGTATAAATATAATTTTTCATCTTCTTCTATATCTTTAAATTTTAAGTTCATTTTTTCTAATTCTTTTTCTAGTAACAGCTCTCCTTCTTTTGTCTTTTCCTCAAATTCTTTATCCTTAAACCATTTTCTGATTTTTATTTTTGAGCTGCTGGTCTTAACCATATTAATCCAGTCTTTTCCCGGACCCTTACTATTTTTTGAAGTTAATATTTCTATTTTATCTCCATTTTTCAAATCATAATCTAAAGGAACTATTTTATCATTTACCTTTGCTCCTGTTGTTTTATACCCTATTTGTGTATGAATATGAAATGCAAAATCTAATGGAGTAGCGGCATTTTGTAGTTCTACTACATCACCTTTAGGAGTAAATACAAATATTGTTTCATTTAATACATTCTCAGTAACTTCTTTTACAAAAGTATCTATATTATCATTTCCAGCTATTATTTTCTTTACAGCTGCATAATAAGTCTCTTCTTTAACCTTGCTTTTTTTCTCTTTATATTTCCAATGCGCAGCAACACCCTCTTCTGCTACTAAGTGCATGGCATAAGTTCTTATCTGTATCTCTATGTTTTGATGATCAGGTCCTTCTATTGTAGTATGAATAGACTGATATCCATTGGGTTTAGGTACCGCTATATAGTCTTTAAATCTTCCAGCAACTGGTATATAAAGACTATGAATAATTCCTAAAACATTATAACATTCCACTTCTTTATTTACTAAAATCCTAACAGCTATTAAATCATGTAAATCATTAAAGCTTTTTTGCTTTTCCACCATCTTTTTATAAATACTATATAAATGTTTTGGTCTTCCTGTTACTTCTGCTCTAATATTATATTTTTCAAGCTCTATAATAATTTTATCTATTACTTCATTTGTATATTTTTCTCTTTCTTGTCTTTTTGTCTTTACTAATGTACTTATTTCCTTATATTTATCTGGATATAAATATCTAAAACTGATATCTTCAAGCTCCCATTTTATCTTTGCCATCCCTATTCTATGTGCTATTGGAGCAAAGATTTCTAGTGATTCACGAGCTTTCTCTATTTGCTTTTCAGGCTTCATATACTTTAAAGTTCGCATATTATGTAGTCTATCAGCTAGTTTTATTAGTACAACCCTTATATCCTCTGACATGGCTACTACCATTTTTCTGATATTCTCTATTCTCTTACCATTATCAGTTCTTGGAAGATTTCTTAGTTTTGTTACACCGTCTACTAATTTAGCGACTTCCTTACCAAAGTCATATTCTATATCTGGTATTGTAATTAGAGTATCTTCCACCACATCATGTAAAATTCCAGCTACAATAGTATCTGTATCAAGTCTAAGATCTACTAAAATTTCTGCAACTTCAATAGGGTGGAGAATATAATCCTCTCCACTTTTTCTTTTCTGCCCAACATGAGATTCGTAAGCTAAAACAAATGCATTCTCAATCTTAGCAATATCAACATCTAAATTATTTTCTTTTATTTTCTCTTCTAACTTTTTAAACTTATCCTTCATCTTCATTTTATACTCTCCCTATTTAAAAAAAACGACATATTATGTCGTTTTTAATATTTTAAGATAGAGTACACATCATAGCCATCTAATAGATTTCTTCCATTTAGATCTTCTAATTCAATTAAGAAAGCTAATTCGTATACCTTCGCTCCTGATAACTTAACTAATTTTACCATAGCACCTGCTGTTCCTCCAGTTGCTAATAAATCATCTACTATTAATACATTTGCATCTTTTTTAAATGCATCTGTATGAACTTCTATTGTATTCTTTCCATATTCTAAATCATATTCTACACTTATTGTTTCTCCTGGTAATTTTCCAATCTTTCTAGCTGGAACAAATCCTGCTCCTATGTTATATGCTATAGCAGCACCAAATATAAATCCTCTTGCATCTGCTCCTAATACATAATCAATACCTTGATCTTTATATCTTTTAGTAAAATCATCTATTATAGCATGAAGTCCATCTTTATCATTTAAAGCAGTTGTTATATCACGAAACATTACACCTTTTTCAGGAAAATCTGGTATTGTTCTTATCATCTCTTTCAGTTTTTCCATTCCTATTTTGTCCATTTGTCCTCCTATTTATCCCAAATCATACCTAAAAAATCTTTATATGACTCTTTTTTCATAATCTTTTTCAATATATCATTAATATTTGGGTATATCTTTATCTTTTCTATCTCTTCTAATGTAAAGAATTTCAAGTCACTTAATATACTCTCTTCTCCTAAAAGCATATCTCCAGAAATTCGTTTTACTCTAAAATATAAATTAATAACATGTTTAGTATTATCAGGTGCTAATGTTTCTGATATAAATAAAAAATTTTCTATTTCAACTGTTAGATTGGTTTCTTCTAAGAACTCTCTTTTTATAGCTTCCTCTATTGACTCTCCCCAGTCTACTCCACCACCTGGCAGCAACCAGTAACTTCTGTCATTTTTAGTATGTTCTATTAAAAGAACTCTATCATCTTCTATTAAAATACCTGCAACTCTGACTCTAGGCCTATTATTTTCCATTTTCACCTCAGTTATTTTCCTCGTTTATTTCTGTAATAAGCTTTATTACTCTCACTTTATCTATTCGATGATTATCTATATGAATAACTCTTATCACATAGTCCTCACCATTTACCTTATCATTTGCACCAGCTACTTTTCCGAGCTCAAAATGAACATATCCAGCTATTGTGTCGTACTCATCAGAAGTAGGAATGTTAATATCTAATTCCTTATTTACTTCTTCTATTTCAGTATCACCTTTTATATCATAAACTTCATCTTTTATTTGACTTATATTCTCTTCTTCCATATCAAACTCATCTCGTATTTCACCTACGATTTCTTCCAAAAGATCTTCAATAGTAACAAGACCAAGAGTACCACCGTATTCATCTATAACAATTGCCATATGATTCTGTTTTTCTCTAAACTCTTCTAAAAGTTCTATTAGAGTTTTTGTCCCTGGTATAAAGTAGGCTTCTCTTTTTAGCTCTTTTACTTTTACATCTTTATCTCTTGTTCTATCAAATTTTAGTAAGTCTTTTGAGTATAAAATCCCCATTACATTATCTATTTGTTCTTCATAAATTGGTATTCTAGAAAACCCTTGTTCTATTATTTCGTCCCATACCTCACCTAAACATTTTTCTTGTTCTAAAGCAAAAATTGATGTTCTAGGAGTCAGTATTTCTTTTGCACTTGTATCTGTAAAATCAATAATACTATGAATCATTTCCTGTTCTTCTTCTTCAATGGCACCATCTTCTTTTCCTTGAACAATATATGTTTTTATAGAATCCTCTGTTATTAAAAACATATCATCATTTATCGGCACATTAAAAAGTCTGCTAAAAAATTTTGAAATTGATATAAATAATATAACAATCGGCTTTGATAATTTTTTTAGCGTATTTATTGGTATAATAACTGCTTTTGATATTTGTATCGAGTAATTTTTTGCGATAACTTTAGGAGTAATCTCTCCAAATATTAATAACAGTGTTGTCATTATTATAGTAACAAATAATCCGGCAAGTCCACGATTTAAACCCATTTGCTGTACCAAATTAAATGTTATTATTGTAGCAATTGTAGTTGCTCCTACATTTACAATATTATTACCTAGTAATATTGTAGTAAGAAACTCATTTGGTTTAGCAAGCCACTCTTTCAGCAGTTTAGCTTTTTTCTTATCTTTTATATTCCCAATATATGTTCTTCTAAAAGATGTTAAAGCTGTCTCTGATGCTGAAAAAAATGCTGAAAAACTAATTAAAACAATTAACATAATAATTTCTATCCAAAACCTAAATTCTTCCAATTAAAAGCACCTTCCTTTAAAATATTCCATTTATAAGGTCAGTTTTAGTAATTATTCCTTTTAACTTTTCATTTTCAAAAACAAAAAAGAAATCTTTTTTATTATCCACAATATTAGTAACAATCTCTTCTAAATCATCATTAATATCTACCTTATCAAATTCTTTACGCATTATTTCTTTTGCAGTTGTTCCTATTATTTTATTATATTTTTCCTTAAACTCTTTATTTTCAGGTAAAGTTATTAATAAATCCCACACAGCTAAAATTGGTGGCAATGGAGCTTTTTCCTGCTTAACCAGTATATCATTTCTTGTTACTACTCCTATTAATGCTCCATTTTCTAGTACTGGAATTCTTCCTATTCTTTTTTCTTTCATAAGTTTTAGTACTTCTTCAAAGCTAGTATTCGCTTCTACTGTAACCAAATCTTTATTCATAATATCAATTATTTTTTTCATATTTCCTCCTATAAGAAGACCATTTTATTAATTACTCGCTAATTTTACCACATTTTCACCTTATTAACAAGTGGTAGAGTGTTAAATTTAATCAGGATACACCCATTTAGCAATTAGCAAATCATAGTTTAATATTTCTTCTTCTTTAAAAAACAAGTTTATTTCTCTTTTTGCACTCTCTTGTGAGTCTGAGGTATGTATAAGGTTATATTCTACATCTAATGAATAATCCCCTCTAACAGTTCCAGGCAGTGCTGCCTCTGGAGATGTAGCTCCAGCTAACTTACGAACTATATTTATTACATCTTCCCCTTCGAAAACCATTGCTAAAACTGGTGATGATGTTATAAATTTTATTAACTCATCATAAAAACTCTTTCCTTTATGAGCTTCATAGTGTTTCTCTGCTAGTTCTTTATTAATTAGCATAAATTTCATTGCAGCTATTTTTATACCTTTTTTTTCGAATCTTTTTAATATTTCTCCTACCAAGCCTCTTTGAATCCCATCTGGTTTTATCATTGAAAATGTTCTCTCCATTATAATACCTCCTATGATTTTTATACATTAGATTACTTATAAACTGCTTTTATATAGTTACCGGTGAAAAATTATTAATTAGAGTAAAAATTCTCTCTCTTTTACTAAATTTGTAAAATGAGAGAGAAGTTACTATTCTATGATCATTAAAACATCACTTTTTTTAATTGTTGTTCCATCTTTTACATATACTTTTTTTACTACTCCAGAAATTGGAGCCTTTATATCATTCATTAATTTCATAGCTTCAATTATACACAAAGTATCACCTTCCTGTACTTTTTCACCTTCTTTTACAAATGGTGCTGAATCAGGTGACGGTGCTGAATAGTATGTTCCTACCATTGGTGATTCTATTTTTATTCCTGTTATTTCTTCCACGACTGGTTTGCTTTCCACAACTTCAGCCTGGTTATGAACATTATTATTATTCATATTTAACATAGCTTGAGAATCATTCATAGTATAAACTGTCTTAGTTTTTTCTTCTCTATTTTTTTTTATCTTTATTTTAAAATCCTCATTTTCGTATTCCACACTATCTACACTATAAGTATTTATGCTTTTTGCTAAATCTTTTATAAACTTTACCTTATCCTTCATTACCTACCTCTTTTCTTTTATTTTCAAATGATTTCAATGTATTTCCAAGTAGGCTGGTTATTGTCATTGGACCTACTCCTCCTGGAACTGGTGTTATATACGAAGCTTTCTTTGAAACCCCTTCAAATTCTATGTCTCCACATACTTTTCCATCTACTCTTGAAATCCCTACATCAATAACCACTGCACCTTCTTTTACATGTTCAGCTTTTATCAAATTAGGAATTCCTACTGCTGATATTATTATATCCGCTTTTTCTATTTTTTCAAACATTTTTTTTGTTTTTGTATGGCAGATTTGTACTGTTGCATTTTTTTGAGTCATTAATAATGATATTGGTTTCCCTACAATATTACTTCTTCCCACTACTACTGTATCTTTTCCCTCTACATCTATATTATATTCATCTAATAGTTGTATTATACCATATGGTGTACATGGTAAAAATCCACTTTCATCTCCTATTACATACTTCCCCACATTTAGTGGATGAAAAGCATCTACATCCTTGGCTGGAGAGACTGCATTTATTACCTTCAATTCATTTATATGTTTAGGTAATGGCAGCTGTACCAGTATTCCATCTATTTTTTCATCATTATTAAGTTTTTTTATCAAATCTAATAGTTTTATTTCATTTATGTTTTCATCTAAAATATGTATTTCAGAATGAAATCCTACTTTTTCACAAGCCTTAGCTTTATTTTTCACATATATTTTAGATGCAGCATTTTCTCCCACTAGAATTACTGCCAATCCGGCCTTTCTTCCAATTTCTAGCAAAAGTTTTTCATGCTTTTCTTTTATCTGTTCTCTTATTTTATTAGAAGTGAGTTTTCCATCTATTATTATCAAATTTATTCACCCCTGCTTTTTAACATATCTTTCCAAAAGTTAAGTTCCTGTAAATTTGCACTTATATTAACATCTACAACTGCTACATCATCTGGAGTTTCTAACTTATATGTTGTAAAGTTAAGTATTCCTTTTATATTATTTTTTATTAATATATCAGTTACTATTTGAGCCTGTTCTTTTATTACAGATAAAATAGCAATATCAACATTTAATTTTATTATTTCATTATCAATGTCTTTTATATCTTTTATTTTTATATTTAAATCTTTTATATCTTTTCCGACTTTACTTGGACTCTTATCAAAAACATCTATAATAAGAAAACTTTTTCCTAAAACTTCGGTATTTGATGTAAGCATTTCTCCAACTTTTCCATGTCCAACTAAGATTACTTTATTTGTTCTATCTATTCCGAGTATTCTCTCGATTATGAGAATTAAATTCTCTATATCATAACCCTTTCCTCTTATTCCAAACTCTCCAAAAGTAGAAAGATCTCTTCTTATTTGTGCTGATGTGGTATTCATTATCTTTGATAATTCAGCTGAATTTATATATTCTTCATATTTTTTCATTTCATGTAAAATAGACAAATATTTGGTTAACCTCTGTATGACCCTATCTGAAATATCATTTCTCTTTAATTTCATTTTGCCCTCCTAATTTTATACAAGTTTATCTTTTAGTTGAAATATTCTTCCATTTAATAAGTCTACTCCACTTTGATTTTTTTTACCTTGTACTTTTAAATTTTTTAGTATTAAACTTCCATTTCTAGTTTTTATAACTGGGCCAGATTTCTTCATTAATTCTACCACTTCACCAAATTCTCCATTGTATTCGTTTTCTATTTTTTCCACTTCATAAACTTTTATTATTTCACCATTGAAACTAGTATAAGCTCCTGGAAAAGGATTTAGTCCTCTAATTTTATTATGTATCTCTTCTTTTGACTTAGACCAATCTATTTTCCCCTCTTCTTTTGATATTGGTCTAACGAATGTAGCTTTATCATGTTCTTGGGGAACAGCAGTTACTTTTTCAGCTTCTATTAAGTTTATTACCTCTCCTAAAGCCTTTGCTCCTATGATTTTTAGTCTGTCATGTAGACTTCCTAAAGTGTCTTTGTCATAAATTTCACATTTTTCTTGTAATATAACATCTCCTGAATCTAACTCTTCCTCAATATACATTATACTTACTCCAGTTTCCTTATCTCCATTTAAAATTGCTGAATGAATTGGAGAAGCTCCTCTATATTTTGGCAACAATGATGAGTGAACATTTATTATACCATATTTTGGAATGTCTATTATTGATTTTGGAATAATTTTCCCATAAGCCACCACTATAATAAGGTCTGGATTAATTTCTTTTATCCTGTTTATTATTTCTTCATCTCTTAATTTTTTTGGCTGAATAACCTCAATATTGTTTTCTAAGCCGTATTGTTTAATAGGATTTATTATTATTTTATTTCCTCTGGAATTTGGTTTATCTTCTTTTGTAAATATTGCTTTCAAATCTGTTGTTTTTGCCACTAGTTCTAAACTAGGAAGTGCAAACTCAGGGGTTCCCATAAATATTGTTTTCATGTTTACTCCTTTAAACTTATTTTTTAGGATCATTTTTTAATTCATCTACTACTTTTCTTAAGTCATTTAGAGAATAATACTTATTATTTGAATCTTTTGAATTTATTAATTCTAGACCACTTATATACTTTGCCGTATCATACTCTCCTATAATTCCATCTAAAAAAATATATGTTATAACTAAGTTATCTTCTGCATTATTTGGATAATATACTTTTAAGTCTATTTTTTTATTATCTCGTACTTCATATGAAAATTCAGTATCATTAGAGTCTAAAATACTATCCTTATACTCTATCTGAATAGGCAGTTCTGCTCTTTGCCTTAGTGCTTCTATATTCCAAACTCTATCTTTAGGAGCCATCTTAGCTATTTTTATAACTGCTGGGAATAACTCTGGAATTCCATTAGCTGTAATTGTTAATACTCTTTTTTCTTTAGTATTTGGCTTTATCTCTATTTCCAAACTTTCATCTATTTTTTTTAGTTCCTCATTTAAAGCAGCTATATCCTTATTTTGATATTTATCTCCCTCGTTGAAACTACTTAATAGATTTTTTTCAGACTTTGAGTATAACTTCCAAAAATTATTAACATCCTCATTTTTTATTTCTGCACTACCAGCTGCCTCTGTATTTGTTATTCCTGATCTCACATTTATCTCATCTTTTTTATTTTCACAAGATATTACTAATAAGAGAAAAAATAAAAATAAAAGCTTTTTCATCTTTTTAATTACCCTCTTTTTTTATAATCAATAACTTCTTAGCTATTAATCTTTTATTTAATGGAGATAATTTATCTATAAATAGTACTCCGTCCAAATGGTCAAGCTCATGCTGAAACACTCTTCCCCAAATACCATCTAATTCTTCAATTATTTCTTTTCCATTTTCATCTAAGTATCTCACCTTTACTTTTTCAGGTCTTTTTACTCTTTTATAAATCCCCGGTATGCTCAGACACCCTTCTTCTAATTCTATAATTTCCTCACTAAATTCAATTATTTCAGGATTTATTATTTTTTTTATTTTACCATCTACTTCGCCTACGAAATATCTCTCAGTCAAACCTATCTGATTTGCTGCAAGTCCCACTCCATTTGATTCTCTCATTAACTCTAGCATCTCATTTAAATTCTTTTTGACTTCTTTGGTGATTTCAGTGACTTCTTTTGATGTTTCTCTTAACACTGGATCACCATAAAATACTATTTTCATTACTACTCCTTTTTATTATAATAGGTTTATTGGATCTACATCTACACTTATTCTAACATCTTTTTCTTTATAGTTGAATAATGCTTTTTTTATCTTTGACTTTATGTCATTTATAGATATTCTATCAGATTTTATAAATATTTGATATCTGTATCTATTATTTATTCTATAAATCGGTGCTTTAAAAGGCTTTGGAATAAATCCATTTTTTTCTTTTATCATATCATAAAGTTTTTCTGCCTTATCTCTTAGTCCTTCTTCATTTTCTGAAGACATAATTATATTTATTATTCTGCCATATGGTGGATAGTTCAAAAGTTTTCTCATTCCTACTTCATTTTCATAATATCCTTCATAGTCATCATTAATTGTTTTCTGAATAACATCATTTTCAGTGTTATATGTTTGGATTAGTACTTCTCCCTCTTTTGCTTCTCTTCCTGACCTTCCAGATGACTGAGTCAGCAGCTGAAATGTTTTCTCCCCTGCTCTAAAATCTGGGAAATTCAGGATAATATCGGCATTAATTATACTAACCAAGGTCACATTTGGAAAATGAAATCCCTTTGCTATAATTTGTGTTCCTAATAAAATATCATATTTTTGATCTTTAAAATCATTATACATATTTTCAAATTGCTCTTGGGTCTTAGTACTTTCTGAATCTATTCTCAAAATTCTAGCATCTTTAAATGCTTCATGTAACTCTGCTTCTACTTTTTCTGTTCCTGTTCCTAAGTGAATCTGTTCTTCGCTTCCACATTTACTGCAAACCTTTCGAAAAGGTTTTTCATAACCGCAGTAGTTACATTTTAACTTATTTTCTTTCTTATAATAATTCAGACTTATACTACAGTTTGGACATGTTTCTACTTCGCCACAAGATTTACATTTTATGAATGTAGAAAATGCCTTTCTATTTAGTATTAAAATTATCTGCTCTTTTTTAGATAGCTTTTCAGATATTTTTTCTAATAATTCATGAGAAAGATTTCCAGTTACTTTTTGTAAGTCCACTAAACCAAATGTTGGCTTTTTAGCATCATTATATCTGCTGTTTAACTCTATTAGCTCTATAATTCCTTCTTTTGCTTGATAATAAGTTTCAAATGAAGGTGTTGCTGAACCAAAAATCACCTTAACATTTCCCAAAAGATTTGCTCTTTTTATTGCTACATTTTTAGTATGATACCTTGGATTATTCTCCTGCTTATATGTAGTTTCATGTTCTTCATCTAAAATTATATATTTTAAATTCTGTACTGGTGCAAATATAGCAGATCTGGCTCCTATTACTACCTTTTTGTCCCCTGATTTTATAGAATACCATTCTTCTTTTCTTTCTTTATTTGTGAGTCTACTGTGTAATAATGCCACATTATTTGAAAATTCTTTTTTTAGTCTTGACATCATTTGAGGAGTGAGTGATATTTCTGGTACTAAGAATATTGATCCATTTCCCTCTATTAGAGCGTTCTTTATCAATCTAATATACACTTCTGTTTTTCCTGAACCAGTTATTCCCTTTATCAAGAAATAATTTTTATCTGAATTTTCTACTGTACTTACTGCATTATTTTGCTCACCATTAAGATTGATATTTGTTTCATTAATTATACCATCAGTTTCTAATTTTTTAATTTTTCTTTCCTTAGTTATAAGCTGTTTTTCTATCTTAATAGCTTCTTTTACTCTAGCATATTCGACTAGTTCTTTTCCAAATTTCTTAGCTATTGTATCTACAGTTATTACTTGCTTAGCCTTTATATATGTATTAAATTCATTTGTTAATTCATTTGAATAAGTAGCATTTTCTTCTAATTCTTTTAAAAATACTGCCTTTTTTGAATAATTTAATTTTAGTATACCAGGAAAAACTGTTTTTATAACATTATAATAATCACTAATATAATAGCTCACTAACCAGTCTATTACTTTTATAATATCTTCTGGTATTGATATAATATCAGCTCTGCTTTCTATATCTTTTACTTTTTTAATGTCAAAATCAATTTTTTCTTCTTCAATTTCTCTCATTACAACAGCTGATCTTTTACGACCAGAGAAATTTACAATACACCATTCACCTAATTTATACTCTTCTTCTGATTTATATGTAAATAAACTTTTAGTATTTTCTACATAAAGTATGTAATATTTCATTTATACTCCTAGCTTATTCTAAATTAATTACTATTTTAGTATTTCTTTTTAATGATGTTCCTTGTACTGGTACTTGAGCTTTTACTCTTCCACTTCCTAATATTTGATAATTAGGATAGCTTCCAGCTGGAAGAACTGTCATTAATTCCCTCAGACTTAATCCCTCTAAGTTTGGCATAATTCCATTTGATATCATAATTTTAATCTCATCAGAATTTACTTTTGTACCTGTATATGTATTTGATCCTGAATTTAGGCTTAAAACTATGTTTTCTTCACCATTTGGCTTTATTCCTTTATACTTAATAATTTTTTCTATCATTGCCTTTACTGTAGGAAGTGCCACTTGTGCTCCATAATATTGTCCTTTTGGCTCATCTATAGTTACTAATATTGTATATTTTGGTTTATCTACTGGAAAAAAGGCAAAAAATGATGATACATAACCGCCTCCAAGATATCCTCTTGAGCCTGCCTTCTGTGCTGTACCAGTTTTACCACCTATTTTATATCCTTGAATCCTTGTTCCTCTACCAGTTCCTTTATCTACAACACTTTCCATAACTCTTCTTACTTCTCGTGCCACATCTGGGGAAAATACTACTTCTTCAATTACTGGTTTATTTTCTTTTATTACTTTTCCATTTCCATCTACTATTTTATCTACCACATATGGTCTCATTCTCTTACCATCATTAACTAATATATTAAGTGCTGTTATTATTTGTATTTGAGTCATTGATATTCCCTGTCCAAATGACATATTAGCTTTTCTTACTCCATCCCATTTATTTGGTGTAGGTACCTTTATAGATGTTTCTGAATAAAGATCTATTCCAGTTTTTTCATCTAAGCCAAATTTTTTCAGATATTCATAAAATACTTCATCTTTTATTCTTTCAGCAATTTTTACCATAGCAACATTTCCTGAAAGAGATATTATTTTTTCCAGTGTAAGATCTCCTGATGTAGAAGAATCATGATCCTTTATTATTCTATCTTTTACTCTTATTGTACCAGTAGAATTAATTATTGTGTTTTTATTAATAGCACCTACTTGGAGTGCTTCTGCGACTATTAACGGTTTAAATATAGATCCAGGTTCAAATAAATCAGATATATTATTATTTTTTATCTCTGAATTATCCTTAGCCTTTGGATAAGAAGACATAGCAATTATTCTTCCTGTATCGCTCTCCATAATTATACCAGTTGCAGTATTTGCATTGAAATCTGTATATGCTTTTTTTAATTCTTCATCTAAAGTATATTGTAATACAGAATCTATAGTTAGTTGTAAATTTTTACCATCTTGTGCTAATATTTTTTCAGGTTTCTTTTGAGCTGTTGGAAGTTCAAAAACTTTATATGTAGAAGTATAAGATCCTATTAAACCATTTTTCCCTTCAAGTGAATCATTATAGTATTTTTCTAATCCATATACGCCTTTATCCTCTGAACCTAAAAAACCTATTATAGGCCCATATAATTCTTTACCTGGCTCTTTTCTAGTATATATAGTTTCGAAAAAAACACCAAACTTTAGGCTTGACTCACTCGCCAAGTCTACTCCCATTTTCACTTTTGTAGCATAATCTACTGGATTTCCCAATTTCAAGTACTTTTTATTCATTTTTCTCTTATCTTCAATTTCTTTTTTTAATTCCTTATACTCAGAAGTTTTTAAACCAGCTGAAAGTATTTTTGCCACTCTATCTGTGTTCTCTGCCTTTATTAGAGTTGGGTCTAATACTATTTGATAAGATTCCATATCGTAAACTATATCCTGACCATCAGAAGTAACCATACTTCCTCTTTTAGCCTTAGTAACTACTTCACTAAAGTACTGTCTATATCCAGCTTCTGACCATTTTTTCCCTTCTAATACTTGTATTTTAAATAACACAAGTATTAGTAAGATAAAACCTGACAAGAACACAAAACAAACAAATAGAAGCCTCTTTTTAAAATTATACTTATATTTCATATTTTCACCTAATTTGAAATTTTAGTTAAAATCATATCTGTAACAATTGTAGGGTTTGCCTTCCCTTTTGACAATTTCATAGCCTGTCCAACTAAAAAGCCAATAGCTCTATCCTTACCTGCTTTAAAATCCTCCACTGACTGGGCATTTTCACTTATAACTCTGTCTACTATTTGTTCTATTTCATTATTATCTGTTATTTGAACAAGTCCTTTTTCTTTTACTATTAGCTCTGGATCTTTATTATCTGTTAGTAACACTTCAAATATATCTTTTGCTATTTTAGAACTTATAGTTTTATTTTTTATTAACAGTATTAATTTTCCTAAATTTTCTGGAAATATGTTAAAGTCTATTATTGAAATACTATTTTCTTTTAATATTCTTAAAACTTCTGTTAACATCCAATTTGACGATAACTTCGCATCCTTAGATACTTCTACTACTTTTTCATAATAATCAGCTAACTCAATTTCACTTGATAATATTTCCGCATCATATTCTGGAATCATATACTCTTTTAAAAATCTAATTACTTTATCTTTAGAAAATTCAGGCATATCGTTTTTCACGTCAAATAATCTTTTTTCTGATATGTAAACTCTTGGTAAGTCTGGCTCTGGAAAGTATCTATAATCCATAGAATCTTCTTTACTTCTCATAGATCTTGTTACTCCATTTTCCTCATCCCATAGTCTTGTTTCCTGAATGACTCTTTCACCATTCTCAATAAGTTCTATTTGTCTATTCGTCTCATATTCTATTGCTCTTACCACTGCTTTAAAAGAATTTAGATTTTTAGTCTCTGTTCTTGTACCTAATTTTGTTTCACCCTTTAATCTCACAGAAACATTTGCATCACATCTAAGAGAACCAAGTTCCATACTTACATCACTTATTTTTGTGTACTTTAGTCTGTCTCTTAGTGTTGTTAAATATGCGTATGCTTCCTCTGCATTTTTTATTTCAGGTTTTGATATTATTTCTATCAGAGGTATTGATGCTCTATTGAAATTTAGTAATGATTCACTATCTGTATGAATATTTTTAGCTGTATCTTCTTCTATTTGTATTCTTTCTATACCAACTTTTGATTCTTTACCGCTATTTGTCTTCACTTCCAAATAACCTTCTTCTGCATATGGTTTAAAATATTGTGTTATTTGATAATTTTTAGGTGAATCTGGATAAAAGTAATTTTTTCTGTCAAAATGACTATTTTCATTTACATTACAGTTTAAAGCTATTGCTGCCTTTATGGCATAATCTAAAACTTTGCTGTTTAACTTTGGTAATGCTCCAGGTTGTCCAGTACATATTGGACATGTTGATGTATTAGGGTCTTTATGATCATAGTTAGCATCACACCCACACCAAACTTTAGTTTTTGTTTTTAATTGGCAATGTACTTCTAATCCAATAACCGTTTCATATTCTCTGCTCATTTTTCCTCCTATAAGTTAGGATATATAATTTTTCCTCTTATTTTTTCAAATTTATCTGATACTTTAAATAATGTTCCTTCATCAAAATACTTTCCAATCATCTGAATTCCCACTGGAAGTCCATTTACAAATCCTGCTGGAACAGATATTCCCGGATGCCCTGCTAAATTAATTGAAACTGTATAAATATCAGCCAAATACATCTGCATAGGATCTTGTGCCTTTTCTCCTTTTTTAAATGCTGTTGTAGGCGAAGTAGGAGTTAATATTATATCCACTTCTTCTAAAACTTTATCAAAATCATTTTTTATTAATCTTCTTACCTGAGATGCCTTTTTATAGTATGCATCATAAAAACCACTACTTAAAACATAGTTTCCTAGCATTATTCTTCTTTTTACTTCGTTTCCAAAACCTTCAGTTCTAGATCTCACGTACATATCTTCTATATTATCATTGTTCCCTCTATAGCCATATCTTACTCCATCATATCTAGATAAGTTCGAGGCTGCTTCTGCACAGGCAATAATATAATAAGTGGGAACAGCATATTTTGTGTGAGGCAGTGACACTTCTTTTATCACGGCTCCTTGTTCTCTTAAAATATCTATAGAAGTCTCAATTACTTTTTTTATTTCACTATCTAAACTTTCATTAAAGTATTCCTTAGGAATCCCTATTTTTAATCCTTTTACGTCACCATTTAAGTAATCTGTATAGTTTTGTACTTCTATATCAGCTGATGTAGAATCCATCTCATCATAACCTGCAATTATCTTTAAAGTTTCTGCTACATCCTCTGTAGTTTTTGCTAAAACTCCTATTTGATCAAGAGAAGATCCAAAAGCCATCAAACCATAACGTGAAACTCTTCCATAAGTTGGCTTTATTCCTACTATTCCAGATAATGAAGCTGGTTGTCTCACACTTCCTCCTGTATCTGTACCAAGAGCTATTGGTGTTTCGAGAGCTGCTACAGCTGAAGCTGATCCTCCGCTGCTTCCTCCAGGCACCCTATCTAAGTCCCATACATTTGATACTGGTTTTATACTCGAATTTTCATTTGAAGAACCCATGGCGAATTCATCCATATTTGTTTTACCTAATATGGGCATGTTACTTTCTTTTATTTTTTTAACAACAGTAGAATCATAAATTCCTACATAGTTTTTTAAAATTTTTGATGCTGATGTTGTTAAATCCCCAATTGATAAAATATTATCTTTTATAGCAATTGGAACACCATGAAGTTTACTTTTCTTGGAATTATTTCCGTATAATTTAGCTTCATTTATTGCTTTTTCATTATTTACACTCACAAAAGCACCTATTTTTTCATCTACTGAACTTATTCTATCTAAAAATGCCCTAGTTATATCCTCAGAGCTCACTTCTTTATTACTTATTTTTTCTGATAGTTCTGTTGCTGATAATTCATGTAATTTCATCTAATCACCTAACCTATAATTTTTGGTACTATTATAAAGTTTTCATCTTTATCAGGAGAATTTTTCAATACTTCCTCTAAAGATAAACTTTCCTTCACTTTATCTTCTCTAACTACATCATGTAAGTCTGAAACATTGTATAACGGACTCACATTACTAGTATCTAATTCATTTAATTCTTCCATATGATTAAGAATTTCGCTTAAATCACTTCTAAAGTTTTCTATTTCTACATCATTAAATTCTAACTTTGATAACACTGCTATTTTTTTTACATCTTCTTTACTTAGTTCCACAAAATTCCTCCTTATACTGTTTCAGCAAATCTACAAAATCTGTAAATTCATAAAATATAATATTATTTTCTTTACAGTAATTTATTAATCTAGTACCAGTTCTTACAAATACATGATCTGCCACTTTTACTGCTTCATAATCTGAAGGTCCGTCTCCTACAAAAAATACTCTATCTCCATTATTCTTATATTCTAATACTAAAGATTTTTTGTCAACGCCTAGAAGCTTTTCCTTATCTTCATAAGGAAATTCTAGTTTTATTATATTATTATCCTTAAAGCTTACTTCATTTGATAAAATCAACTTTTTATCTATATGTATTCCCTTGCTGTCTAAAGAACCTAAAACATTTAATCTTGAACCTGCACTTACAATTCTATAATCTAAACCACTTTCAGTAAATTGCTTAAAAGTTTCATCTACTTTTACATCTTCACCTAAAGTTTTTAAATATTCATCTTTAGTTATATTTAATGACTCTAAACAAGACTTAATATATCCCATAATTGTAAGTTCTTTATTCTTATATTTTTCTCTTATTATTTTTAGACCCTCTGGATTATGCCTTTTCATAAGTACTGCTGTACTGTCATTTAGTGATATAGTATTATCAAAATCTATCAAAAAAATATCTGCCATTTTATCATCATCCAGTCTGTTATAATTTCTTCATATATTCTATTTCATCATCTGTTAGTTTTCTATAATCTCCTGGTTTCATATTTCCTATTTTGAAGTCACCGATAGTTACTCTCTTTAACTCTTTTACATCATAATGAAGGTTTTCGAACATTTTTCTAATTTGTCTATTTTTTCCTTCATAAATAGAAACCTTTATTTCCATTTCATCTACTCTTTTTATTTTTGCTGGAGCTGTTTTCTTACCATCTACTAATATACCTTTTTCCAGTCTATCTAGATCTCTATCTTGTATTGGTCTATCTAATCTGGCAATATAAGTTTTATAAAGCTCTTTTCTTGGGTGCATCACTTTATTATATGTGTCACCATCATTACTAACTATGATAATACCCTCAGTCATATAGTCTAATCTTCCATATGTGAAGAGTCTTTTCTTAGTTTTTATGTAGTCCACAGCCAAAGTTCTACCAAACATATCTGAATTAGTACAGATTACATTTTTTGGCTTATATAATAGATAGTATTCATAATCAGTATCTATTTTGATTTTTTCACCATCTACTCTAACTATGTCAGAACCTTCTACAACTGTTCCAAGAATTGCTACATGTTTATTTATAGTTACTCTGCCTTGTTCTATTAGTTCATCCGCTTTTCTTCTTGAACAATAGCCACTTTCAGCTATATATTTATTTAGTCTCATCATTTTCCTCTTTTACTTCTAAATTATTTTCTTCTTTATCCAAATTCTGATTTTCTTTTTCTTCTTCTTTGGTTAAAAAGCTTATTTTCCTAAACTCATCATATCCTGGTAAACTTTCAGCAGCATCTATATTTAGATAACTGTAAAAATCTTCTGTTACACAATATAAATTAGGTGTTCCTATTGATTTTTTCTTTCCAGAAATATAAACTAAGTTTTTTTCTAAAAGATTTCCCACTGCTTTTTCAGCACTTACTCCTCTTATTAACTCTATTTCACTTTTAGTAATTGGTCCTTTATATGCAATAATTGCTAAAGTTTCCATAGTTGACTTAGATAATTTTTTTATTTTTAGTTCTGGATTGAAGAAATTCTTTATTTCTTCTCCGCATATTGGATTTGTTACAAAACTAAGTATTTCCTTATCAAATTTAAGATTTACGCCAGTGCCTTTTTTATCTTCCTTTAGCTCATTCACTGCCTCTTCTATTTTTTCTTTTTCTAATTTAAAATACTTAGACAGTTCATCTATTGTCAGCGGTTCTTTTGAAAGGAAAATAATAGCTTCTATTTTATTTTTTAAATCAAGCATATTTCTTCCCTCCTAAAAATGTATATTAATATTCAGCATGTGATGAAATAATTACATTTTTATACATAGCAAAATTTTCAAGTATAATTGCTATACCTTTTATTACTGCATAAATAGGCTCTTCTGCTATTGTAACAGTTAAGTTAAACTCTTTTTCTAATTTTCTAGTCAACTCTTTTATTGCTGCTCCCCCACCTGATAAGAATATTCCTGTTTCATATATATCTGCTGAAACTTCTGGTTCTATTCCTTCTAATGCAAGTTTTACAGTTTCTATAATTGTATCAATATCTCTAGTAATAGCTTCATCTATATCATGTCCATGTACTTTCATACTTTTTGGAAGTCCTGTTACTAATTCTCTTCCTCTTATTTCAAAAAGCTCTTTTTCACTATCAGAATTACTTGCATCTATTTTTAATTTTTCTGCTGTAGTTTCTCCAATTAATAAATTATATTTTTGTCTTATGAAGTCAATAATATCGTCATTAAATCTATCTCCAGCAACTTTAATTGATGTAGAATACGCTACTCCACCAGATACTATAAATGCTAATTCAGTAGTTCCTCCACCTATATCTATTATCATGTGACCTTTTGGTTCAAATATATCTATTCCAGCACCTATTGCAGCTGCTACAGGCTCCTCAACTAAATATACCTCTTTAGCTCCTGAATCCTTTACTACATCCATTACTGCTCTTCTCTCAACCTGTGTAACACCACTTGGAACACAAATAATTACTCTTGCACTTTGGAATTTATCTTTTTTTATTTTATTTAGAAATCTTTCTAACATTTTTTCTGTGATTTCATAATTTGATATTACACCATTTTTAAGAGGTCTTATTATCTTAGTATGTGAAGCTGTTCTTCCTATTACTTCTTTTGCCTTTATTCCTATATTTTCTATAGATTCCGTTTTTAAGTTTATCGCTATGTAAGTGGGTTCATCTATTAAGATTCCCTCATTTCTAACATACACCACTGTATTCGCAGTTCCAAGATCGATCCCGACATCCTTAGATGTAGACTTCACAAAACTTCTCATCATTTTTTTAATTTTAAACATTTTTCCCTCCATGAATTTTAATGTATTATTCTGTATCTTCATCCATCATTACTTGCTTGTCTTCATTAATTATTCCGCATTCCATTAACTGCTCATAAATTCTAGATGCTCTATTAAATCCTATTTTTAATTTTCTTTGTATCAGTGAAATTGATGCTTTTCCTTCCTGTCTGATTACTTCTACCGCTTCATTAAACAGTTCGTCTTTTTCCACATCATTTTCCAGTTCTAATAATATTTCTTCATTATAATTTGTTTTATAACTTTCTTTTAATTTACTAGTTAATTTATGTACCTCGTCATCTGAAATAAAAGCACCCTGTATTCTTTCTAATTTTGAAGAACCACTTTCAAGTAATAACATATCTCCTTTTCCTAAAAGCTTCTCTGCTCCTGGACTATCCAAAATTGTTCTTGAATCTATCTGCGATCTTAATGCGAATGAAATCCTGCTTGGTAAGTTAGCTTTTATCATACCTGTTATTACATCAGTTGATGGCCTTTGTGTGGCTACCACTAAGTGTATTCCTATTGCTCTTGCTTTTTGTGCTATTCTTGCTATTGACTCTTCTACACTTCCAGCCGCTACCATCATTAAATCTGCTAACTCATCTATTATTATTATGATAAAAGGCATTTTTTCTACTCCCTTTATCTCATTGTAACTCTGAATATTTCTAACACCTACTTCCATTAGCATTCTATACCTGTTTTCCATTTCAGCAACAGCCCATTTTAAAGCAATTGAAGCTTGTTTTGGATCTATTATTACAGGTAAAAGAAGATGTGGAATACCATTAAACGGCATTAATTCTACCATTTTTGGATCAACCATTATAAACTTTACTTCTTTAAAAGACCTTTTTGATATCAATGAAGCTACTAATGTATTTACTGCCACACTCTTTCCAGAACCAGTTTGCCCAGCAATAAGTAAATGAGGCATTTTAGCTATATCTATAATTTTGTCTCTTCCCACTATATCTTTTCCCAAAATTATTTTTAGTGAACCTTTTTCATCTAATTCTTTATTTCTTACAAGATTTGCAAAATATACTGGTTCTTTTACTTTATTTGGAGTCTCTATCCCTATAGTATTTTTACCAGGAATTGGAGCCTCTATTCTTATGCTTTCTGCTGATAAATTCATAGCTATGTCATCTGCTAGTGCAGTTACTTTATTTACCCTTATTCCTCTAGGTATTATTAATTCATACCTAGTTATTGTTGGACCTCTTTGATAGTCCACAACTGTTGCATCTATGCCAAATTCTTTCAAGACTGATTCTAAATGAGTTACATTTTCTTCAATCACTTTTTCCATTTCTTTTCTCTTGCTTTCATCTGGCTCTTTATGGATAAATATATCATCAATAGATATTTTATGAAATTCTGATACTTCTTTTGTCTCAATATTTTTATATGGTACATCTTCAGTAATTTTAACTTCATCATTTTTAATGTTTTCTGCTTCTATTTCAATATTACTTGAAATTTCTTCATCTACAAAATAATCATTAGGTTCTAAATAAGGTATTTCTTCCTGCTCCTCATATTCTGCAAGACTGGCACTATAACCATCATCTTTTTCATTCATTAGAATATTTTCATTCAGCTCATCTTCCAATAATTCACTTTCTAATATTTGATTTTCAAGTTCTTCTGCTATTATTGGATTTTCTGTTAACTCTTCTACTGTATTTTCATATACTGGTTTATAATTTTCACTTACTACTTCTGGTATAGTTTCTTCTATTGAAAAATCTGGTTCTTCTGATGTCATTACCTCTTCTTGAACTTTTTCCTCAGATTTAGCCATACTTTCTCTAATAAGTTCTTCCATATTTATCTTGTTTTCTTTAATCCTTAGAGCTTCTTCTCTTTCTCGTTTTTCTAAAGCCTCTCTCTCTCTTTGCTTTTTCAGTTCTTTATCTCTTTTTATTTCTTCTAAATAATTCAACCATTCTTTTTGTTTTTTCTCTAACTCTTTGTTATCATAATGTTCTTGTCCTTCTTGACTTTCTACCTTTGGTTTTTTAGATATTTCAAAACTTAGCTTTTTCTTTCTAGACTCAATTATTCTATTCTTTATTTCTTCTCTTTGATCTATCTTCAAGCTTTGTTGTTCTTTTCTCTCAATTATTTTCTTTGCTCTTAGTATCTTAGCCTTTTTCTTATATTCCTCACTTCTGTAATACTTTATAAGAGCCATTATTAGCAATAAAGTAAAACCAATGAAATCTTTTAATAAAAATAACATTGAGAATACAATTATAATCATTAACATTATAGAAATAACATTAATGTATATTATTTTATAAAAAGGAAAAGATAATAAGCTTCCTATTAAGCCTCCACTACCAGGATATTTTTCTGTATTAAAACCTATTTCAAGTAATCTCCTTCCAGACTCAAAAAAATCATCTGGGAGTTTTACAGTAATGTATTGTTTTGTAAAATACAATGACATACTTAAAAATAAAATTATATAGGCATATAACTTTGCCTTATCTACTCTAATTTTAGACTTACTTGTATATATCTGAACTAACCCAAAAAAAATCAGCGAAAATACCACAAATAGCAGCATTTTTCCAAAAGTTATTTCAAATGAATTTAAAATTGTCAAAAATAAATTTTGTTCAGCTTTATCATTTTTATATATCAATATTTTTTTATACAAAAGTAATAATAGGATTACTATCCCAATAGTAGTAAAAATAAATCCTCGAAGCATTTTCTTTTTACTATTTGTCATCGTTTTTCTCCTAAATAAATTTCCACATTATTTTATCATAAAAATGCTATTTTTACAATTATTGAATTGTCCTAATTACCCATAAAAATCTCAAATTGATCAACTTTTAAATTACACCCCTTTATTTTAAGCATTTAAGCTTATTTTATCATGCTTATTATATTTAAAATAAATTCAGTATAATCGTCATTTTTTAAATTTAAACCAACATTTTTTTAATGAGGTAACTTCAAAAGTTTCTAGTTCCATAAAGTTATAATTTTTTTACTTGTGAAAAGTTCTTAATTTTTTGATATGTTATGTTTATATCCCAACTTATAAGTTAGATAATTATTCTAGTTTTTAGATTACTTATGAAGTCAATTTACTTGTCTTCTATTAAAAAAATAATTCGGTATCACTTCCTATTTTTATCTCTTACAAAGACTTCTTTTTTGTGAACAATTTACATCAATTGTAGAAACAAAAAATTATGAAGAAGTTTTTTCATATAAACCTCAGTATTTCTCTATAAATTCAGCTTTTTCTTCTTCTAATATTAACTCTTTTTCCATTACATAATTTATCATTTTTTATTATGTCTTCTCCTGTCTTATTTGTTTACAAACATAACTACTTATTATAAATAATTTAGTTATGTTTTATTATAGCATGTTTAGATTCTAAATTTAACTATTTAGTTCAATTTTATTTTAATAATTAAAACTAATCTTTATATTATGTAAAAAAACTACTAACTAAAAGATAATTAATCAATTAATGTGTCTTCTTTATGCTTATTAAGACAAAATAAGCATATGTTAATTTCCAAAACAAATAAATATAGACTTTTTCAGCCTCAAATATGCAATTAAAAGTATTTTCTATTTATTATAATGATCAAAATATCTTAATAAAATTATATTTTTATATCACTTGAAAATGCCTGTGATAACGTGTATAATTTATATGATATAAACTAAATATATTTAATGACAATACCTTAATTATAATACTTATAGATATTATGATTTAAAGGTTTTTTTATTACAACAAATAAATAAAATCAGTAACAAATACAAAAGGGAGAAGAAATGCTCAATAAAACAGATACAAAAGATTATTTAAAAAATAATCTTGTTAATCCTGATATTGGACTTACAGATGTCGAAGTTCAAAGTAGAATTGATTCAGAAAATGTAAACTTCATAAGCTCTGTTTCTAAATCAACTAAAGAAATCATATTAAAC
>JAGOZX010000113.1 GCA_018058425.1 Sebaldella sp. | reverse complement strand
GGTCTTTCTATGTCATTAACATATGCTATGGGAATGAGAGATGGATTTACTTTCTCAGCGGGAGCGATAGATTATGCATTAAATTTTGGAAAGGCTACAAACCCATTAGGTCTTGCCCTATTCGGAGTAGTATACTTCTTTGTATACTTTGTAGTATTTTATTTCATGATAAAAACTTTCAATTTAAAAACACCAGGTAGAGAAGATGAAGATATCTTAACTGCTCCAATAGGTATTGATCTAGGAATAAATGAAGAGACATCTAAATATGTAGATGCATTAGGTGGAATCGATAATATAAAATCTATAGATTCTTGTATCACAAGACTTAGATTAACAGTGGGAGATTCTAGTAACATAAGTGATGCTCAAATAAAAGCTTTAGGAGCTAAAGGAGTTATTAGACCATCTAAAGATTCTATACAAATAGTCTTAGGTCAAAAAGCAGAAAAGATTGCAGATGAATTAAGAAAATTGAAATAAATTAATATTTTAAAAGAGAGAACAAAAAAGAACAGTTTAATATTTTTATTAATTAGTAATTTGATATTTTGACAATGGAAAAATAAAAAATAAGTTTTATCCAAAGTAGCTTAATCAAGAAATTAAAATAAATATAGAACAGTCTAAATTTTTGGTCTCTCTTTTTTATTCGCCAAAAAATGAAGAATACTCATATGAAAAGTTGGTTTTTAACATTATTTAAATAGTAAATTGCGATTATGCAAATTTCTATATATTATAAACTTCAGGAGGAAATATATGAAATTGAAAAAATTATTCTTATTAATAGGGATTTTTGCTGTTACATGTGTCGGGACATATGCAGCAACTGGTGATGATAAAGGTCTAAGTGACGAGGATTTAAGATCAGTATTAGGACCAGAATTACCAAAATGGAACTTTTTAGTTAGAACTTATTTAGAAAGAGAAGATTTTGATAATGGATCACCATTAATTCAAGGCGATAATGAAGACGGGCTTTTTTGGGGAGTTGGATTTAATGCAGGATTAGGAAAATGGAATTTTGATTTAACAGCAGAGAGAAGATGGGGTGGAGATTGGAATTCAGCAGATTATGACACAATGAGAGTAGATTATAAAGTTAGATATCAACTTATTCCAGAAATGGCATTTCATCTTAAATACAGATCTGAAAACAGAGATAGAGACTATGATAAGTCAAGTTGGTATAATTCAGCTACTAGAGATAGAATAGAAGTAGGGACAGACTTTGATCTATTTAAAGGATACTTATCAGGATGGTTAGTTGGAGGGCATGATGAAGATAAATATGATACACTCGATCCTTTAACAGGCCAAGTAAATGGTTCAGGACGTGACCATGGTAATTATTGGGAAGGGGATTTTGGACCGACATTTAAAATTACAGATAGAATCTCAATAAAGCCTACATTATATACAACTGGAGAATATTATGAAAGTTATAGAATGACAGAAGAGCAGTTAAGAATAATGGCGACATTTAAAATTACAGATAGAATAAGTTTAATTCCAAGAATAAGAATTACACTAGATAAGGATCTACGTAATAAGCCAAATACAGATGTAGGATATGACATTGATTTTGGTGAAAGAATTAGATATGAACTATTAAGTGATATAAAAATTACTGATAGAGTAAATGCTTTTGTAGGAATTGCATATGATGACCAAGACAGAAGATTAGTTGATTCTGCTGGGAAAACAGATGGTAAAAGTATAAATATGTGGTGGTGGACAGGGCAGCTTAGCTATTCATTCTAAACTATGTAGTTAAATATTTAAAAGAAAATTTAAAAAGTTTACAATGAAGAAGATTAAACAAGTCATATAATAATGAATGGCAAAATACTAAATTTTGCCTTCATTTAAATAAAAATCAATATTATAATAAAGGAGAAAAATATGGATAAATTTACTGCATTTTTAGAAAAACATCTTATGCCTATAGCTAATAAATTAGCTACTAATAAGCATCTAACAGCCTTAAAAGATTCATTTGTTTTTACGATGCCATTTTTAATAGTAGGTTCAGTGGTATTATTATTAGTTAATCTACCAATAGCACAGCCTGAGTTATCAGAGGGAGTTCGTAATCCAATGTATGTAAAGTGGTACTCAGACTTTATGGCTGCATATAAGCCTGCTTTAGTACAGCCATTTTATGTTAGTATGGGTATAATGTCAATCTTTGTGGCATTTGGTATAGGTTACAGCTTATCAACTCAGTACAGACTAAATGCTATAACTGGAGGATTCTTATCATTATTTACATTTTTAATTATGGCTGCAAAAATAGATTGGGTTCCTGTTGGGGAATTAAAAGATGGAATGGCATTGTTTCATCTTCAAGAAGGTGGATGGATGCCAATTATGGATGCCAGATATCTTGATGCCAGTGGCTTATTTACAGCTATTATTGGTGGATTTATAGCTATAGAGATTTATAGGTTTATGGTAAAAAGAGGATTTACTATAAAACTTCCAGATTCAGTACCGCCTGCAATAGCAAAGTCTTTTGAATTATTATTACCTGTGGTGGTAGTGATACTTCTATTCCAACCACTTAGTATCTTAGTTCAAAATAAGCTTGGAATGATGATCCCAGAATTAATAATGAATATATTCAGACCGTTAATAAGAGCGTCAGACACACTTCCAGCTGTAATAATTATATTATTAATAGTACATTTACTGTGGTTTTGTGGAATTCATGGAGTAAACGTAGTAGTAGCAATTATAAATCCTATAATTTTAAGCAATTTATCTGAAAATCAAATTGCATTACAAGCAGGACAAGCTCTTCCAAGAATTTTTGCTGGTGGATTTTTAGACGCCTTTGTATATTTAGGTGGATCAGGTGCAACTATAGGACTTGCAATAGCAATGGCTCTTTCAAAAAATGCCCATTTAAAGTCAATTGGACGTTTATCTGTAGTCCCGGGAATCTTTAATATAAATGAACCTATAATATTTGGAGCACCTATAGTTATGAACCCAATATTATTTATACCTTTTATATGTGTACCTATTATCAATGCAAGTATTGCTTGGTTTTTTCTAAAAACTGGTATTGTAGGAAGAATTGTTACTTTAGTTCCTTGGACAACTCCTTCTCCAATTGGAGCTTTACTGGCAACAAACTTTAATCTAATGGCATTTTTATTGAGTGCATTTTTAGTAGTATTATCTATAATATTATACTTGCCATTTTTAAAAGTCTATGTGGATGTTTTAAATAAACAAGAAGCAGCAGAAGTTGCTAATAGTGCTGTAGAAGCTTAATAAGGTGCCCCGAATAATTTAATAAGATATATCTTAAAACTTCTTCTTTGTAGAATTATAAAGAAGAAGTTTTATTCATAAATTTTTTATGATAAAATAAAGTAAAAAGGAAGGAGATAAGAAATGAGAAAATTAGGAATATCAGTATATCCAGAACATGCTAGTTTAGAAGATAATAAAAAGTATATTAAGCTTGCAGCAAAATATGGATTTAGTAGAATATTTACATGTTTACTATCAGTGGAAGGTGACAAGGAAAAGATTAAGCAAGACTTTAAAGAGATGATCGCTTATGCAAAAAAGTATAACTTTGAAGTAATTGCAGATGTGGCTCCAAATATATTCCATGAATTTGGAATAACATATGACGACTTAAGTTTTTTTAATGAAATGGGTGTGGATGGAATAAGATTAGATGAAGGTTTTTCAGGGAATGAGGAATCTTTGATGACATTTAATCCCTATAATATAATGATTGAATTAAATTCAAGCCAAGTTACTGGGTACCTAGATAATATCATTTCATATCATCCTGATAAACATATGTTATTAGGGTGCCATAACTTTTATCCTAAAAAAAGATCAGGCTTATCTAGAGAACAGTTTATAAATGGATCAAAACAATTTAAAAAACATGGAATAAGAGTTGCTGCTTTTATAACTTCTAGCGATGCAACATTTGGCCCTTGGCCAGTATCAGAAGGTCTTTGCTCATTAGAAGAACATAGATACCTTTCAATAGATGTTCAAGCAAAAGATTTGTTTTATACAAATTTAGTAGATGATGTGATAATAGCTAATTGCTTTGCTAGTGAGGAAGAGTTAAAGCGGCTAAGTGAGATAGATAGAGGATTAGTGGTATTAGATGTAGAATTAGAAACTTCTATAAATGAAACAGAAGAGAAAATAGCATTTGAAGAACTTCATTTTTTTAGAGGGGATAGAAGTGATTATACAGTGAGATCTACACTTCCTAGAGTAAAATATAAAAGTTTTGAAATAAATCCTAATAATACTAGAAGTGTAAAAAGAGGAGATGTATTAATTGAAAATTCAAAGTATTTAAGATATAAAGGTGAGTTACATATTGCACTTAGAGACTTTGATAATGATGGGAATACAAATGTTATAGGAAGAGTTACAGATGAAAATATGAGATTTATAGATCAAATACAAGCATGGCAAAAATTTAGATTAAAAAAATTAGATAGAGGTGTTTTATGAAAAGAATATTATGTTTTTTATTACTTTTTAGTACTTATTTTTCTAGTACTTGTGTAACAAATTTTGAAAATCAGAAATTAATTGATGAATTAACACAAACAGGGATATATTATTACTGGAATGGTGGAGATTTAAAAAAAGTAGAAGATGAATTTTTTAAAGGAATTACGTTAAAAGGGAAGTATGATGTAGTAGAGGAGTCTTTTAAAAAAGCCAGTTCTTTAGATCCTAATAGATTAGACCTTAGGTTTTCTGTAGCTTCTACACAAATAATACAGAGAAAAATCCCAGAAGCTTTGAAAACATATGAAGATATAATAAAACTTGATCAAAATAATTTTGATGCTAGAATTTTACATGCTGGTTATTCTAAAATGAATAACGATATGTCTGTATATAATGGTGATATAGCAGAACTGAAAAAAATAAATCGTGAAAAAACAGAAGCTTATCAGAAGAAATTTGGATATATAGAAAAAGTACTAACTATGAAACTAAATACAAAAGCAGTAAATCAAAATGCAGACTTTATTGTAACACTTGGATACGCACTAAATGATGATGGAACAATGCATGAAGTTTTAGTAAAAAGATTAGAACAAACTTATGAAGCTGCTAAAGTAAATCAAAATGCAAAAATAATAGTGACGGGTGGAGTACAAAAAGGTGGGATAACTGAATCTTACTTAATGAAAAACTGGCTGGTGGAAAAAGGGATTTCAAAAGATAGAATTATAATTGAAGATAAAGCTAGAGATACTGTAGAAAACACTATAAATTCTATTCAGATATTAAAAGAAAATAATGCAAAAAGTATAATATTAATATCTAGTGCAAGTCATATAAGAAGAGGAATTGTACTTCTTCAAGAGGCTGCAAATAGTGCAGGCTTAAACTCTAAGATTAGTAACCTTGTTTATTTAGACTACAAAACTATAGATGAGGCAATGGCAGTAAGTCAAAATGAACTATTGGTTATTTATAGAGACTTATTTAGAGTTTCTGGTATATGGGCTTATCCTGGCATACAAAGATAAGACTTTAGATTATGATTTTTTTAATAAAATTATAATCGTATAAGAAAGTAAAAAAAATAGATATTTTATCTATAATTATGGTATAATAAACCACAACATGAAAATGCTTGTTAGACAGGTTTATAATTAGGTGAATGTGGCTTAAAACACTTATGTTATTATTTAAATAAAGAAGGAAATTGAAATAATACTATAAATTACAGATCATTAGTGAGATGTAGAGAAGTTGTATTTACAAGTTGATAAAATTCTAAAAAATCTATTATTTAGGAAGGTTACTATCTTAAGTGATTTTTATTTAGTATAAGTCATGATTTTGATTCCTAAAACTAAGAAATTTGTGGTTTTTCTTAATTTTATGGGACTTTGTATTTATATAATTTTAAAAAATTATATTTTTTTATCTTAAAATAAAATATTAATAAATAAAATGAATGTATTTTAATTAAATTCAGGGTATAATATATTAAGAAAGATAAGAGGAGGGAAAATATGGAGATACTGGCTATGATACTAGCAGGTGGTCGTGGTTCAAGACTAGATATTTTATCAGAAAAAAGGGTGAAACCTAGTGTGCCATTTGCAGGAAAATTTAGAATTATTGACTTTACGCTTAGTAATTGTTCAAACTCTGGTATTTATAATGTTGCATTATTAACACAATATATGCCATTATCACTTAATGAACACATTGGCTCTGGAAAGCCATGGGATTTTGATAGAAGAGATACTAGTGTTACAATGTTACAACCACATGAAAAACCGGATAATAAGCTTTCAGAATATCAAGGGACAGCAGATGCGATAAAGCAAAATATAGAGTTTATAAAAAGAAAGAATCCAAAGTATGTATTGATTTTATCAGGGGATCATATTTATAAAATGAATTATAACTGGATGTTAAATGATCATAAGAAAAATAATGCAGAACTTACAGTGGCTGTAAAAACAGTTCCTGTGGAAGAAACAAGTAGATTTGGAATTTTTGAAATAAATGAGGACTCACAAATTATTTCTTTTGAAGAAAAGCCTGAGGAAGCAAAGTCAAATTTAGCATCTATGGGAATTTACATATTTAATACAGATCTTTTAATTAAGTATTTAGAAGAAATGTGTGATGAAGGTTTAGATTTTGGGAAACATGTTATTCCAAAAATGATAAAAGATGATAAAAGAGTTTATACTCACACTTATAACAGTTACTGGATGGATGTAGGAACATATGATTCTTATTTAGAAGCAAATTTAGATTTAATAAAAAAATCTGAAGAAGTAGGTATAAATTTATATGATCCTGATTGGAAAATATATACTCGTAGTGAGGATTTAGCACCTGTAAGAATAGGAGTAACTGGAAGTGTACTAAACAGTCTTGTTTGTAATGGATGTAAAATAGAAGGACGAGTAGAAAATTCTGTTTTAGGTCCAGGTGTTACTGTAAGAAAAGGATCAACAATCAAAAATAGTATTATTTTTAATAATACGTATATAGATGAAAATTCTCATTTAGATACAGTAATAATAGATAAAAAAGTATATGTAGGTAAGAACTGTTTAGTAGGACATGGTGACGATTTGACACCAAATAAAGAAAGACCAGAGTTACTAGAAAAAGGTATAACTGTCATAGGCAGAAGTACAAAGATACCTAGTAGTACTGTAATAGAAAGAAATGTCAGAATATGCTCGAGAGCTGACTTTAAAGAAGATCTTAATTTAATTAAGAGTGGAGAAACATTAAGGAGATAAAAAATTATGAATGTTGTTTATGTGGCGTCAGAAGTATTTCCATTTTTTAAAACTGGTGGATTAGCGGATGTAATGTTTTCATTGCCAAGAAAAATGAGTAGAATTGGTCATGACGTAAGTGTAATTATGCCTAAGTATTCTCAAATTCCTCAGTTATATACAAGAAAAATGGAACATGTTATTTCAGTAGAATATAGCGGGAAGATATTTAATATTTTAAAAATAGTGGAAGGCTATGTCATATATTATTTTATTGAAAATAAAGAATTATTTGAACGTTCACAGGTGTATGGATGTGAAGATGAAGATATACAGTATAGTATATTTTGTGAAGTAGTGTTAAAATTTTTAAGGAAAATTCAGTTAAAAGCTGATGTTATTCATTGTAATGATTGGCAAACTGGATTAATACCATATTTCTTGAAGAAAAGATATATACCTAGTGATGATTTTTTCCTTAATATGAAAACTATTTTTACTATTCACAATCTAATGTATCAAGGAAAATTTTCAAAAGAATCATTATATAGATTAGGTTATGATATAGAAAAAGAGAGTCTTAATTTTTTAGAAATGGGAATTGAGTATGCAGATGTTGTAACTACAGTGAGTAAAACTTATGCAAAGGAAATAAAATATCCTTATTTTAGTGAAGGTTTAGAATGGATTACGACTACAAAAAAAATATATGGAGTTTTAAATGGAATAGATACTATTTATTTTAATCCAGAAAGAAATACAAGTATATATG
>JAGOZX010000112.1 GCA_018058425.1 Sebaldella sp. | reverse complement strand
GAAAGATTATTTCAGAGAAAAACATCACAACAAAGAATTTAGAGAATTCAAATGAGATTACAGCAAATGGAAGAATCACATCAGATAATATAGAGAATAAGACAACAGGAAAACTAAATGCAGGAGATACAATCACAGCAAATGGTAATGCAACAAATCAAGGATTGATAAAAACAAATGGAAGCTTTAATATATCAGGGAACTATATAAACTACAACGAAACATTAGTAGGAGAAAACTTAACTTCAAAAGAAATATTTAATAGTGGATCATTGAAAGTATCAGAAAAAATAACAGGACGTGGAACATTTACAAATACAGGAGAAATCCTAGCAAATAATTTAGATGTAGATACTATAGGGAATATATCTAATACTAATAAGATAGTAGTATTAGAAGATTCTAGATTAAAAGGTAACAATGTTACTAATACAGGATATATAAGTTCAACTAACTTAGATATAATAACTCCTACATTTACAAACAGTGGAGCTATAGAAGCAGATGAAAAAATAACTGCTAATAATACAACTTTAAATAATACAGGGTATATAGGTTCAAACCAAGAGTTAAATCTAAATGGTTCAAATATTTCTAATCAAGGAAAGTTAGAATCATCAAATGTAGAAATGAATAATCTATTTGCATATAACAACCTTGGAGGAATAATTAATTCAAATAGAGTTATTCTAAGTTCTAACGGTAGTCTAACTTTAAATGGAAGTCTTCATGGAGAAAACTATGTTAAAGTACAAAGTTTTTCAGGAGATATTTTAATACCTATAGATGCCAATGTATTTGGAAACCAAAATGTATCAAGTATAGGACAGATAGATATATCAGGACGAGATATCATAAACCATGTAAACATAGGATCAGATGATGTAAGAATAGCTGGTTCTGGTAATGTAGTGAACTATGGTCTGATAGAAGGTAATACTGGAGATATATCAGGATTTAATATAACAAATGATAATCTAATTGCTTTTGGAACTTATTTAAATTTAACAGGAATAAATAAAATAATAAATAATTCAGGAAAAGCAATTTATGGTGGAGATCAGTTAGATATAAACTTTGGAGACTTTGAAAATAATGGAGGAGAATTATTATCACTTGGAATAATGAATTTAAATGGTAACTACCTTCTAAACAAAGTAGGAACAATTCAAAGTTTAGGAGACATAAATTTGAATGTTACTAGAGTAGATAATATAGGAAAAGTAGATGATTTAGATCAGTATGAAAAATATTATGAGTCTTGGGATGGAGATATATATACTGAAAGTAAAGTAAACAGCTCTTGGAATACAGATAAAGGAAGTGGAGATTTAGATGATAAAACAGATAGAACAAGTAGATTAAATGGTTGGTTAGAAACAAATGGGTATACCTCATTATTAATATCAAACTATAGACCACAAATAGTAAACCAAATATTAAATAATGGAAATGGAGAAATAGTATCTAATACAGCTCAATACCCTGGAATATCTCTAAAAGGAAAAATAAGAAGCAATGCAATAACTACATATGCGAATATACTAGCAGGTGGAGATATAATAATAAAAGGAAATGAATTAAATAATGTGGATGGAAAAATATCAGCAGGAAATTTACTGGATATAGATACAAATCATATTGTAAATAAAACTACATTAGGAGATCGAATACAATTAAAAGATGGTTTTGAAAATTTATCATATAAAAAAGTAGGTTGTGGATTTATGGGGGCAGCAAGTTGTTATCCGATAAACTACAAGAGAAAAATGCAGAATGGAGATATAGTATATATCTCAGGGCAAGCTTCAGTATTAGAAGGAAGAATGGTAAATGTAAGAACAGGTTCTTTAATATTGGAAGCAATACCAGAAGCAAATGGAGAAGTAAATATAACGACAACAGGAGGAACAGGAGGTCTATCAGGGAAAACAACAAATACAGGAACAGGTAATGGTGGTTCAGGAGTAGTAATAATCCAAAAGAATATGGATCCATTAACGGAGATAAAAGCATCAGGAATATTACCAATAGATCCATTAGGCGCTAAAAGTAGTTTATTCACAACAACGACAGATCAAACATCAAAATACTTACTAGAAACAAGAAGTAAATATATAAACTTAGCATCATTTTATGGAAGTGACTATTTTCTTAGTAGACTGGGATATGATGAAAGTAGTGAGTGGAACAGAGCAAGAAGGCTTGGAGATGCTTACTATGAGTACTTAATAGTAACTAGAGCCATATCAGATAAATTAGGAACAAGATTTATAAATGGTTTAAGTGATAAGGAATTAATGAAAGCAATGCTAGATAATTCTGTAGATGTACAAAAAGATTTACAGTTAACAGTGGGTGTATCTTTAACAAAAGATCAAGTAAAAGCACTTAAAAGTGACATAATTTGGTATGAATACGAAGTGGTAGATGGTCAAAAAGTATTAGTACCAAAAGTATACTTAAGCCAAACAACACTAGCTACTATAGAAGTAGATGGAAGAAATAAGATAGGTGGCTTAGAATTAACAGCAATAAATGCAGATGAAATAAGAAATAATGGTCAGTTAATAGGAAATGGCGGAGTAACTTATGTAAATGCAGGAAAAGTATATAATGTAACAAATACAAATGAATTGTCAGAAATTAGAGGAAATCAAGTAACAGTAATAGCCACAAAAGGAAATATAGAAAACATAGGTGGTAAGATAAAAGGGATAGAATCAGTAGTACTATCAGCAGAAAATGGAGATATAATAAATAGTTCAAAAAAAGTAACAGCAAATTATAATAATGGAGACTTAGATAGAACAACACATGATAGTATTCTAAGTGTAGGAAGTATAGAATCAGAAGGAACAACATACATAGAAGGAAAGAACTATACATCAGAAGCAGGAAGAGTAACAGGAAAGAACACAATAATAGATGTAAAAGAGAATATAACAATAGGAAGCCTTACTTTAAAAGGAGATGATAAGTTTGGTTCAGATAATGATAATAATGAGACTTATCAATTAACAAGAAAAGCAGGATCAGAAGTATCAGGAACAGATAGTGTAATATTAAATGCAGGAAATAATATAAATGTAAAAGGTAGTATGGTAGGATCAGATGGAACAGTTCAACTAACAGCAGAGAATATAAATATATTAAATGAAAAAGAAAGTGAACGAAAAGAATTAAAAAATAAGAGTGGGAATATTTTATCAAATAGTAGCTTGGAAGAGAAAAGCTATAGAGAGTCAGCAGTAGGTTCTACAATAATAGGAAGTAATGTAATACTTGATGCTAAAAATGATATAAATATAAAAGCATCAAATGTAATAGCAATAAAAGGTGATGGAGAAAACCCTGGAGGAAATATAATAGCTACAGCAGGGAATAATATAAATATATTAGCTGAAACATTAGATAATAGCTATAGTAGAAAAGAGAAAAGTAGTGGATTTAGTACAAACTTTGCAAGTGGAGGTGGTGGCTTTACAGCAGGAGTAAGTTACAGTACAAATAGTTTAGAACAAACAAGAAATGGAACAACAGTAGCTATATCAACATTAATGTCAGAAGGAAGTACATTATTAGATGCAGGAAATAAAATAAGAACAGAAGCAATGCAGGCTAATATAGGTGAAGATCTAATAATAAGAGGAAAAAATGGAGTAGAATTATTAGATGCTAAAGAAACTTATGAAGAGAAAGTAAAACAAAAAAGTAGTAGCATAGGAGTTAGTGTAAGTGCAGCATTTACACCAGCTCAATTGGTAGATACAATAGGAGATGTAAGTAATAATATAAAGGATTATGGATTTGGAAATGCATCACAAACAATAAATACATTAGGAAATGGATTCCAAGATTTAAGAAATGTATCAGCACTAACACAAAATTTAAGAGACTGGGATGCACAAAAAGGATATAAAGCAACAAAAGATCTTTTAAATGGAGATTTATCAGGAAATAATCTAAGAGATGCAGCAAAAGGAATGGTAAGTGCGTCAGTAACAGCAAGTTATAGTCAAAGTAGTTATGAATCAAATACAAGTGGAACAACATCGGTAGCAGGAGTAATTAATGTTGGCGGAAATATGATTGTACAATCTGAAGGAGATGTAAGATTTGTAAATCAGAAAATTACAGTTGGAGAAAATATAATCATTGATGCTAAAAACTTTGAAGCATTAGCAGGAGAAAATACATATAAGAATGATACAAAATCAAATTCAATGGGAATGAATGTAGGATACGATATTGTAAATCAGAATGCACTGGGTGGACTAAATGCAGCAGCAGGAAACTCAAATACAACTTCTAAAAGTTATGATAATACATTTATCTCGGCAGGAGGGACATTTCAGTTAACAACAAAGGAAGATGCAACATTTAAGGGAGCTAATGTAATAGCTGATAAAATAAATTTTGATATTGGGAAAAATTTGAATATAATTTCATTACAAGATGAATATAAATCACATGGAGAGAATTCAAGTGTAGGAATAAATGTAAGTGGAAAACTACCAGGAACACAGTTACAAGAAGGATATGCGATTCCATCATTTGGAGGAGGATATAGCCAAAATAATACAGAAAGCAAATGGGTAAGCAATCAAACAAGCATAATAGCAGAGAATGGTGGAAATGTAAAAGTAGGAGAAACTTTAACAAATATAGGAGCTATTATAGGAAGTTTAAGTGATGCAAATAAATTAGGAATAGATGCGAAAAAAGTTGTAATTGAGAACTTAGAGGATTATAATAGGGGAGAGAATTACGGAGTACAAGTAAGTGGAATAGGAGAAAAGACACCAATAGGACAAACAGGGGTACAATATGGAAGTCACGATAAAGAGCAGAATACAAATGCAACATTTGTTAATACAGAAGTAACAGAAAATGGAGTGAAATTAGATTTAGATAAATTAGGAATAAATACAGATATAACAAAAGCACAGGTAGTAACAAAGGATGAGGTAGTAGAGCAAATAGATACTGTACTTCATACAGATTTAGCAAATAAAGCAATAAGAAATGAAGTAATAAAAGATATAAAGGGATTAATAGCAACTCCGGGAGATATTTGGGGAGCAGCAATGGCAGTGGCAGAAAATCCAGAATTTAGCTTTTTAGAAGAATTAAGAAGTGAAATACAAGATAGTAATAGAGAGATATCTTTTAAGCAAAGTGATTTATATAAAAAAGCACAAGAATTATCGGATAAAACTCTAGTAACAAAGCAGTTAGAAGATGGAACAGAAATAAAAATGGCAACAGATGGTACTTATGAAGTAGCAACAGCCTTATTAAAAGAAGGACTAAAAGAATCAGGTAAGGAAGATTATAAGGTAGTTTATTATAGTGGGAGCTTGACAGATTCAGAAGCATTGATGGGAACAGTATCAGCAGTGGATGATAAAAATAAGGTGTTGTTTGTAAATGTAGATTTAGTAAATATTTCAGATAGAAATCAATTAACAGATTTGATAGCTCATGAAGGAAATCATAATAAATATGATAATAAAGGTTTAGATGAGGAATCTGCGAGAAGAAATGCGAATAAGATGGGAACCGATAGTGGTATAGGCTATGAAATAAATAGTAAGTTAGCAGCAGGTACTGTAATAGCAAGTGAGTATAATTTAGATGATTTGGACATGTTTTTTTTAAATGATTTATGTAACAAATCAAGTACGTGTAAAAAAGTAAAAAAAGAAATAGTAAAACCACTTATAAATAATGGTACAAAAGTAGTAGTAAATATGACAAATGAAACAGTAAAAAAAGTATCAGGTGGTACTAAGGAATTAAATAAAGATTTTGTAGCCCAAGTAAATAAAAAGGATGGAACGACAAATGCAGTAAAAAAAATAGTTAATGGTGATGGTGGAAACAAAGTAAAAGAAGTAATAAAAAACCCTGTAGAAAATTGTACTTCTAAAGCTTGTAAAGCGATACAAGAGGAAAATAGAATTAAAGCAGAAAAGGCAGAAGAAAACGAAGGAAGAAGACGTGCAGCAGCATTAAATGGAGAAACAACAACAATTACAGGTAAAACAGAATCAGAAATAAAAGCATATTACGATCAAGTAGAAAACGTAGCAAATAATAAAGATAAATTGAAACAAACAGAAGAAATAAATTCATTTGGACATTTAAATATATTTGGAATAGTTGATAAAATTACAGGGAAGACATATTATGATTACAGTTATGAAGTAGTAAAAAATAGTGATAATAACTACGATGTAAAAGAATACTTCAAGAAAAATCCTGAAAATATAAAAGAAAATGTAAGTACAGGATCAGAACCAAATTATATAATATCTTATCCATTTAAAGATTTTATGGGAGAGATACAATACACAATAGGAGCTTCAACAACAGCAAGTGGAGCACTAGCAAATGCAACAGAACAACAAGACTCACAAAAAGATGCTTCTCTAAAAGGGTTAATGTATCCAGGAGCAATATTAGGATGTACAGCAACTTTAGGAAGCTGTGTGGTATTAGGGAATGACTTAATTTCAGATGTAAGAAATATGTTAGATCCTTCGAATGCAGGAAATTATAATATAATAAGAGGAACAATAGAAACAGGAGTAAAGTATGTAGGAGTACCAGAACAATATCAAGGATTAGTAACGGATATAGGATATTTTGGAACAAATGTAGGAATATCAGGATTAGGTAAATGGGAAAGTATAGAAAATGGATTAAATAAGATTAAGCTTCCAATATCAGGACAGCCACAAACAGAAGTAGAAATAGCAGGATTTGGGAAGGTGAAAATAGATGCTGACGACTTTAATAGTCAAATTAGTAAGAGTACAGGGAATAGTGGCGGGGGAAGTAGTTCATCAAAAATATACTCACCAGTAGAAACAGGAACTAAAATGGATCCTTTTATAAAACAGGTTTCAAGTAACACCAAGATAAATGAAGTTTTGAATGAATCTACAATTGGTACAAATACAAAAAAGTTTATAAATTTTGATAGCAACAAAAAGGGATATGGAAATACACTAAAAGATTTTGAAGCTATGGGATTAAAAAATGTGAAAGAAACAGTGATATCTGATGGAAGTAAAGGTTTTGTGGGTTACCTAGAAGATGGAACATCAGTGTCAATTAGAGAATTCAGTAAATCAGAAGGGCCAACAATGGATATTATAAATGGAAGTAAAAAAATAAAAGTAAGATATTGATGGAGGAAGAATGAAATATAGAAATACTGAAGTGAAAAATGATTCTTTAGGTTGTATAATGGATGAATTTAGTATACAGAAAAAAGAATTTAGATATATTTACGTGAAAAAAATTATAAAAGAACCAAATAGGGTTTTAAAATTAATGGGAGAATGTTATGGTATAAAAATAACTCCACATCGTTTATATGGAGTTGAGTTTACAATTGAATTAGAAAAAAATATTGACTTAGAGTACGTCATAGAATGTAAAGAATCAGAGTTTTTGAATGAGTTTTATTTAAGAAGTGAGAGTCAAAAGAGAGATTTAAGACATTATATAATTCATTCAGATGAAGATATTTTAGAAGTATTAACCGATGGAGATTTATTATTTGAAAAGTATAAGGAAGGATGGGGAAATGAATAAAATAAATAAATTGATGAAGTTTAAATTATGGGATATAGATAATATTGAAAGCGAAATTTATTACAAAAATTTAGATGATCCATCTGAAATTATTAAATTAGCTGGAAACTTTTATGGATTAAAAATAATCTATTCGAATGTGAAAAATGACAAAATCAATTTAAAATCTACTAATGAAAAATTTGTTTATGAAGTTACAGATTCAGAATATATGAAGGAATATAAACAAAGAAGTGCAGATATGTTTTCAAAAGTAAATATAAAACATTATATAATTTATTCAGAATATGAAGTTGTAGAGTTCTTGGTTGAAGATAATTCCTTTAGTGTTGAAAGTTTTACAAAGCCTAAATAAAAAAAGTATGGAAAAAATGAAAAAAGCAAAAGAAGGGGCTGTCTCAAAATGAACTGTACCCCAAAAAGTGGACAGAACAAAAAAAAGACAGTAAAAAATGAGCCGAAAGGCTCATTTTCTATTCATAATATGGTATAATACCACTATGAACACCCAACT
>JAGOZX010000111.1 GCA_018058425.1 Sebaldella sp. | reverse complement strand
TTTTGATTATACCCTGATTTAAGATTTAGTCAATAGGCTGCGGGAAAAAATATTTTGAATAATAATATTTTTTCCCTGATTAAAAAGGATTTCACATAAATGAAAATTAATGTTATTATTAACCGGAGAATGATATACTCCTTATTTTCAAAGCTTATAGGTCACTTTTGTCTGCTGTATGTCTGCTTAACAAAATGTGATATAATTCCATATTTTCATAATAAAAAGTCAAGAGTTAATTTAAATTCCTGACTTTTTTATCAATATTTTATATCATCAGTATAATAAAATGTATTTGAATTATTAAAAACCTCACGTAATTGACTATTTATTAATATTTGAACTTCACCATCAGGATCAACTACTAATTTATTCAACATAAAAATTGTGTTATCTATATCTAAATAATGTCGAAACTCAACTCCATTAAAATTATTAGTACGATTTGACACTATGATTTTTTGTTTGAAAACATCATATATTATTGCGGAGTCCTCTTGAAGTCTTTTTATCACATCTCCATAATTTTCTTTTTTCTGTAACTTGTCTACTAATCCTATTTGAAGATACTTACTATCTTTGTAATAATAAATCATATACTTATCATTTCTATCACAATACAGTTTATCTTCTAAATGGGCTTCTCTGGTTGTTTCAAATGCTTTTCTCATATAAAAATCAGGATCATTCAATAATGAGCAAGAAAAGTACGAACTAAAAAGAATAAAAAAGATAATACTTTTCATAAAACCACCTCCATTTTTTTACATTATACCATAAATTAAACTGTATTTCACTCCTTGCGTTATCATTCTAAAATTTTGTAGAATGTACTCTTTACTATTCAAACTATACGAAGCTTCTTCTTTTCAATCTTCTCCCACTTTACTTCTTACCTTGGAAATGATTTAAGTAAATTTATGCCTAGGACTACTGTTGAAATTATGGAAAAATTTGAAAGAAAGGTTCTCTGTCAATAAGTGGGGTCAAAAAAACAATCAACATTAGATGAAAACTTCAATTGAATTAGTTTTTTGAGTATATTAAATTTTTTGATCCCATAAGAGATCCTCTTTATTACCTTTATTTTATTGTTGTATCCCTCTACAAATCCATTATCCAGCTTATATTTCACTGAATTTAGTATCTCTTTTTTCCAGTTTCTGTAAGTCTTTGATAAATACATGCATTCCTTTATTTCTGATTCACTTAATCTTTCTGTTAAATCTTCAAATCCTTTTTTAAATTCTTCCATTGAGGATAACTCTAACAATTTGTAAAATTCTTTTTTATATCCATAACATTCTGAAAACATCACATTTAACTTCCTTAACTTATTTATTCTCTTTTCTTGTTTTTCAGTTAAGTTCAATGGATTTTTGGATATCAGTTTCCAGTATTTCTTTAAATCTTTATATTTAATTTCCTGATTATGCAATCTTATTCGTATATCCCTTAGCATCCACTCCATCTGCCTTACATAATGATATTTATCTGCTATTATTTCTGCTTCAGGTAAAATTCTTTTTACTACATTTCTAAACTGCATGAATAAATCTATTACTACTTTTTCCGGCTTTTCTTCTAAATTCTCAAGATATGTCTTTATTGTAGCTGATTTTCTATCTTTTAATATTGTTAATAACTCCTTGTCTCCATTGTATACTGCCAACTGATACTTTTCATTATCTGCATTTCCTTTAAATTCATCTAAATGTATTATTTTGGTTGACCTTTTTCTTTCTGATATTTTTAACTGTTCAAAATATCTTATTACCGATGACAGACTTATCCCCATTTCTTCTCCAGATTGTTTAAAGGACTTCATACCTTTTAAATGCCATACAAGTTCTGTAAGAAGATTTTTTGATATACTGCATCTCTCTTTTACAAAGTCTAATTTTGACATTTCTTTTCTATTACAGCAGGGACAGATGTATCTTTGTTTTTTTACATGTATTATTACTTTTTTAGATCCGTAATTAGTATCTTTAATATGTACTGTTCTGTAGTCTTTAATATTCATTTTTCTTTTGCAGCAAGCAGGTCTTTTATTGATTCTGACAGCTTCAATATGATATGTATTATCTAAAATATATGTTTTTTTTATATTTACCCCTTTTATATTTGGTCTAAATCCTGTATAATTAGTTTGCATAAGTGAAATCCCTTTCGTATTCGTTTTCTCGCAAAAACATAATACTATTGTATTTCTTCTTATGCTATTTTTTTTACTTTTTTTTCACCACACTAAATAGTATACAACCGAAAGAAATAATATAAATAATCTATTTTTAGAAATTGAAAATTTTTATTCTTTGTTTACTAAAAAATGCTGATTTTTCATCAGCATTTTTATTGTATCACTTATCCAATATCATTTCGTTATTGAAATGAATGATAATCTAACCTAAAAGGATTTTTTTTAATTTCTAAAAATTCACTCTCATTCTCTTTTTCAAAAAAAATACGTATTTTTTCTTCTTTCCCATTTATTACCTTAATTTTTTCTGACTTATTTTTTTTAAAAATCAGCTCATTACATCCATCAAAAAATAATTTTATCTCTACTTTTTTTTTAAAAACGTCTAGTTTTAATTCAAATAAAATATAATCCATTTTTTTTTTAAGAAGCCAAATTTTACCATTTTCTATTTTTTTTACTTCTTCTTCAAAAAAATATAATAATTCCAACTCATCTATTTCCATATAATATCTCCTTTTTATAAATTAGCTTTTATCTTTAGCGGATTTAGTGAAATTTCTATTATTCCATCATTTATAAACTCAATTCTCATTACTTCGTTTAAAATTTTTAAAACTTTTACATTTTCCTTCGATATTGAAAATAGAATTCTCTCACCTTTAAATAGACTAATTGTTACATGATTAGGTAAAATATACAGGTCAAAATGCAAAACATACTCATCTATTTTTGTTTTTATATTCCAATGTACCCCAACTTCATTTTCTTCAAATTCAATCTTTGAGTTAAAAAAAAGATTTAAATCATCGTTGTTTAATTCTGATATTTCCATAAACTCTCCTTTTGCTAATTTTTGGGAATAACTGTCACAAATTTTCGACTTCCATCTGGCATTATTTCATAAGAAGTTTCCAATAATAAGCCTTTTCCACTAGGAGTCATTAGTAAAGATTGTCTTGTTTCAAAGTTCTTTCCATAATTTTGATATGTTTTTATTATGTTATTTGGATCATTGATTACTTGTTCTAAATGTTCTCGGATTATTTGCCTTCCTGCTTCATCATCCCTTATTCCACGCATTCCAAGCGAAGAATTTAACTGTTCAGACCTTGGAGTATTATGTGGATCTGGAGCTGCATTTCCAAATAAATAATCATATTTTTTTTCATCAAGTACCAAATCGACCTTTTTATTAATAATTTTCTTAGGAATCTCATCATCACTAACCGAATATTTTACATAATTATCATCTTTAGGTACCTGATCATTTCCTGATATACTCGAACTTCCATATTTATTCTTTATATCCTGAACTGTTTTTTGTGAAGCTCCCCCTTCAATTCTTCCAACTTCCATCCCCATAGAAATTCCTGCTTTTTCAACTTCACCTAACATTTTATTCTTATCAACTACTAATACTCCATCTTTATAACTTAAGGCTGACTCCACCAATGATTTTCCTGTATAATACTCATTATAAGTCATTTTGTTATAAACTATTTTATTCATTTCTAGTTGATTCTGTTCTAATTCTTTCTCTATTTTCTTTTTTTCTTCTAATGTTTTGGCATTACCCAGTTTGTTACCTAATTCATTATTTATAGCTGACAGCCTCTCTAACTCTGCTTTTTCTTCCGGTGACTTTGAGTAATAATATTCATCAAAATTATTATATTTAATTTCTTTTCCTGATTCATCTCTTACTATTATAACTGTATTGGCTGGTAATCCATTTACTTCTACTTCTTTTTTTAAATCTGCAACCCCTTGCTTATTTTTTCTATCTATGTATTCATTATAACCCTGTTGTTCTTTTTTCGTCTGTTCCGTATAACTATATTGTTTTTTTAATTTTTCATCTTGTTCCTTTAATTTTTCTAGTTTATTTTTTTTATTCTTATCCGTATTTAATCTTGTATTTTCTACCGTATTCCGTTTTAAACTTGTTTCTATATTTCCTATTACTTCAGTCCAATATGCCTCACATGCAAAACTTCCACATTTACTCTTTTCTTTCCTTGCTCTTTCAAGACCTAAATCGTCAACTGTAAGTTTCTCTACATCATATCCTTGATATTGATTATCTAGTTTATCCTTTCCCGTTATTAATATCCCTACATTTTCACTATTATTCAGCCAATTTTCTATATCAAAGTCATTATTTTTTGCCGTGTCACCTAGTATTTCTTCTAACCTCTTACCTGCTGAATTTGAATCTGTCTCATTATGTCCTTCTCTACCTCTTCTGTTATCATCAATGTGATTCGGTTCATGCCCATATATTGAAGCTACACTTTCTCCTAAAGCTATTTGAGATACATCTAATATAAATACATCTTTTTTCCCTTCACCTGACTGATTTCCATTTATATAACCTGATCCTGAACCATCTGCTACAATTATCACCTCAACATCTTTTCCTGTCATATACTTTATGTAATCTTTTGTCATCTGTTCTATTTCTGATGCACTCTTACTATCTGGGTCTTTTATAAATTCCATCATTTGAGGATTTTTCTCTATATAATACTGAGCATATCTGTCTGTTCTGGCTTCTTCATAATTTAAATTATCTCTTCCAACAGAATCTATTATATCTAGTATTCCATGTCCTGCTTTTCTTACATCTTCTGTGAACTGTTTTCTAGTTCCGTCATTTAATAAATCGGTATGTAAGTTTGTGTCTATCTGTTCTACTACTTCATCTTTTGTTACTACTTGGGCTTTTGAAATATCTGTATTTATTCCCATTTCTTCAAGATCAAGTTTTTTTCCTGCTTCTGTTACTTCTGTGTTTACGAATGTTGTATTACTATTCTGTTCTTTATCGTGACTTCCATACTGTACTCCTGTCTGCCCTATTGGATTATCATTATTTAATCCTATTCCTCCTACATTAACTCCTGCATTCTCTCCTCGGTTGTAGTCTTCAAGATTAGATACCACTACTTTGTTGGCATCTATACTTAATTTGCTATCACTATTAAGACTTCCTATTATAGAACCTACATTTATTAATGTTCCGTCTACTGATATATTTCCACCATTATTCGCTATTATACTCGTTTGATCATTTACCCATTTACTTTCTGCATTATTTTGGCTATATCTTAAGTTTCCTGTTACACTCCCTACCATTGTCTGATTTGTTGTTGGGTTTTTCTCACTATAACCTAAACCTGCTCCCCAATTCTTTCCTTCTGATTTAGATTCATCCTGTAAGGATATTATACTAAGGTTTTTTCCGATATCAAAGTTTATTTTATCTGCCGTTACATTCGCTCCTACAAATAAAGCATCTTCTTTTGTTGTTAATTGAAATGTTCCTCCAACATTTATTACTGTATTATCATAATACTTAGAATCTGTATTTGATTTTCCACCTGACATATTTATTCCACCTGTCAGTGTCTGTTGAGCTACATCATAGCCTATGCTTCCACCTGTTGAACTTGATTTTGTATTATTGCTATAAGTATTCTCGCCTGCTCTTGCTTCAAAGTTCTTGGCATCTACAACAAAATTCTCGCCTACATTTATTTTCTGATTTACAAGTAATACATCTCCGTTTTCTGATTGTAGTATAAAATTCTTCCCTACATTTATATTTCCTGATACTGAATTACTGCTTTTTGTATTAGATTCATAACTGCTCTGACTGTAACTTAATGATACATTAGCCGTTATTCCTGCTAGTCCATTTGCAGGATAGATTCCTGATACTAGACTATCATATATTGACTGGGCATCATTAAAGGCACTTACTCCACTTCTAAATAAAGTAAATCCATCTCCTGCCGAGTTTAATATCTGAGACATATTTCCTGTACCATATTTATCTTTATTCTCATACATTCCATCTGCCTGGTCAATAAAACTTGTTACCGTTGAACCTACACTTGCTGTTATTCCTATACTCATACTTTTCTGCTTTACTTTTTCTTCGTATACTTCTTTAGCATCTAGTAATTCTACTCCATTTACCCCTCTTATTACAAGATTTTCTCCAACATTAGCCTGCATTGCTTCTGTCTTAACTTTGTTTCCTGCCGATAATAATGTACTTCCTTCTGATATTATACTTGAAGTTGCAACCGTTGTACTATTTCTTGTATTTTCAAGACTTGTACTACTGTAAGTTACTCCTGCTGATGCTCCCCCTCCACTCATTGAAGCTGATGCACTCCAGCCACTTTTCTTTTCCTTCAAATAATATTCATTGTTCATGTCATCTGTTGTTATACTTATATTATTTCCTGCTGTTACTACTATATTTCCACCTGTATTTTCTACATTAACATTCTTAACAGCTATTACATTTGATGCTTTTATATTTACATCATTACCTGCATCCAGCATTACATTATTCCCTATTAATGTACTTCCCACTGCACTTTCACTGTAATCCGTCTCATATCTGTAATAACTTGAAAATGTTCCTTTCTTCTCTTCCTTTTCCTCATGATACATTGTATTCTTATCATTTGATATATTTATGTTATTTTCTGCTGTTAACTGTACTGTTCCGTCTGATGCTACCGTACTTCCCTTTATATTTATATCATTTCCGGCATTCATTATCACATTATCAAGACCCGTTACTTCCGAACCTAGTTTTTGATTTACTTCTGTATATTGATAACCGTTCTTTATGCCTTCTCTTTCTGATTCTCTCAGATTTATTGTATTTATTGAAATATCTTTCTCTGCTTCTATATATGTTGTTCCACCTGATTCTGTTACTGCTCCTCTTGATACATAGTTTTCTCCACTGATATATGTTATATTTCCAGAACTTATTACTCCTGCATTCTGAACACTATCTGCTGTATAATTTCTTTCTTCCCCTCTTAATCTATCATTTACTACTGTTTCTACACCAGTTGTTATATTACTTATCGTTCCCCCTGCTGTTAACATTAAGTCTTCTTTGGCCGATATTACTGCTCCTATATTCAGTATATCATTTTTTGCATCTATCTGTATATTTGTTCCTGTTATTCCTGCTGTTAATTCTCCCACACTCTTATTTATCAAATTATCTGTATTTACATATACTGTATTTCCTTCAAGTCTTCCCTGATTTACAAGACTGCTGCTGTTTATTACAAGTGTTTCCTGTGCTGATATTGTTGTTGTAGGACTCTTTATATTCTCCAATGTTGCCTGACTTAAATATACCTGTGGTACCAATATCTTTTCACCGTTTACTTCCTGTTCCACATACCAGATTATATCACTTTTTAATGCTGCTATCTGATCTCCTGTTAAAGCTACTCCTATTGTTAACTGTAAATCTCCACTTGTTGCCACTGCATTATCAAGCATTTCCTTCATTAACTCTGTATCTGCTTTTCCATTTATGAATCTTGTACCTAATGTCTCTAATAGAAGATTATTCATATACTTTGTTTCATAATAGGCATCCCCTAATCTTCTTGCCATATTCCAGTCTTTTGATTCGTTGTATCCTATTTTACTTAAGAAATAGTCACTTCCAAAAAATCTTGATAAATCTATGTACTGTGATCTTGTTTCCATTAAATACTTGGATGTCGGGTCTTTACTTTCTGCAAATAATTTACTCTGTGAACTTGTAAAGACTCCCGGATTAAATGGTATTGTTCCTGTTGTTATTATATCTATTACTGCAGTTCTGTCTACATGTACTGTTACAGGATCATAATATAGATCTACATCAACATCTTTTGATGTTATTGTACTAGGATCTACTACTATTCCTGTTCCTATTTTACTGTAATCATAACCATTGTTTATTGTTGGTGTTCCTTCTATTATTACATTATTTCCTTCTATTACTGATACACTATCTGCTATATTATAGTCTCTTGATGTACTTTCAAGATCTCTTCTTACTCCTATTGCATCACCATATACTGTATTTCCGCTTCCATTTGTCCACATTGTCCGCCATAATGACAATCTTTCAGTTCCATCATATACTTTTATTGTCGCTACATCTGTTACATTCTCTATTTTTTCTACTTTATTTGTTATTCTTAATGTCCCGCCTGAACTTATTTTTGAATTTCTATTTTCTATTTCTTTTACATCAAGTGTCA
>JAGOZX010000043.1 GCA_018058425.1 Sebaldella sp. | reverse complement strand
GTTATAATACTTACCGATATACTCGGCGGGACACCGAGTAATGCTGCTGCAAATCTCCTTGTGAGAGAGCCGGGTATTCTTGCTCTAAGCGGATATAACATGCCTTTGCTTCTGGAGTTGTTTACAAACAGGGAGCTTGAAATTAATGAGCTGAAAAAATGTCTTACCTTAGCTTTTAATGAATCACTGGCGGATCTGAGAGAAGAGGCAGCCGGATTGTATAATGATGATATGGAATTATAAAATAATAAAATCTGGAGGAAATCAATGGAAAATATAGTATTAGTGAGAATAGACGACAGAATGCTTCATGGACAGGTAGTTTCCACATGGCTGAAGGATTACGGGATAGAACAGGTCTTGATAATAAATGATAAGGCGGCAAATGATCCCATTCAGAAGTCTGTAGCCGGTCTGGCAGCCCCGAAAGATGTAAGGGTTCATTTATTCGGAGTGGAACAATTTATAGATATATTGAAAAAAACACCAATAAAAAGAAAAACTATGCTTATTTTTACCACATCAACAGATGTTTTAAAACTGGTAGAAAATGGTCTGGAAATAAAAGAAGTAAATGTAGGAGGAATGAGATACAACGAAAGCAGAAAAAGACTTTCCAAAGCTGTATCGGTAACTACGGAAGAGGAAGAGGCATTTAAGAAACTCATAAAAAAAGATATGAAAGTTTTTATTCAAATGATACCAAAATCAGACGAAACTATGATGAAAAATTTATTGAAATAATAATTTAACGGGAGGAAAAATTCTATGTTATTAAAAGCAATATTAGTAGCAATTTGGGCTGGTTTTTGTGTATGGGACCAATACGGACCGCATTTGGGATTTAGGAAACCATTACTGGCAGGTGTAATAACGGGTATAATACTAGGTGATTTAAAACAAGGATTAATAATTGGAGGAACTCTTGAATTAATGTGGCTGGGAATGAATAATGTTGGGGCTTATGTCCCTCCGGATGTGATAAGTGGAAGTGTGGTAGGGGTAGCAATAGGAATTTTGTCAGGACAGGGAGTAGCTGCCGGAGTGGCTGTAGCAATTCCCGTAGCAATGCTTATACAGCAGGTATCAATGTTTTTACAAACTTTTAATATTACTTTGGTACATAGAGCAGATAAAATAATCTTAAGTGGTGATTACAGAAAAATTGATAAACTACAGTACATAGGAATGGGACTTTGGTTTTTATCTAGATTTATACCAGTATTTCTGGCAGTTTATCTAGGAACAGCAAGTATAGAATTCATAACAAATAGAATTCCTGAGAGTATATTTATCGGTTTATCTGTAGCTTCAAAAATAATACCTGCAGTGGGAATGGCAATGTTACTGACAATGATGATGAAGAAATATATGTGGATGTTTCTTTTATTAGGATTTGTATTAGTATCATATTTTCAGATACCATTACTCGGACTGGCTCTACTTGGACTTGTATTCGCAGGAATATATGATTTGATAATTACAAGTAAAGAAAAAACTATAATTCTGGAAACGAACATAAATACTATAGAAAATGATTCAGAAGAGGAGTTGGATTTATAATGGAGAATAAAATAACAAAAAGTGATTTAAATAAAGTTTTTTGGCGTACACAGTTAATACAAATGTCTCATAATTATGAGAGGATGCAAAGTCTGGGATCTCTTTATTGTTTGAGTCCTATTTTGAAAAGAATATATAAAGATGCTTCGAAAGAAGAAAGAGTGGAATCAATGAGAAGACATCTGGAGTACTTTAACACTCATCCTGTTTTGGCTTATCCCATATTTGGAATAGCGGCTGCAATGGAAGAAAATACGAACGAAGAAGAAAAAGAAGGTGTAATAGCAGTAAAAACAGGTCTTATGGGGCCGTTAGCAGGACTAGGGGATAGTCTTTTAAATTTTACATGGATGCCAATATGTGGAAGTATAGGTGGAGCTTTGGCAGTACAGGGAAATATATTAGGGCCTATATTAATGTTTCTTATGATAAATGGACTATACATTCCTTTAAAATACTACGGATTATTTTACGGATATAAAAAAGGAGAAAGTATTATAAATGAAAAAGATGAGGGCACACGTGTTCTGGACAGACTTTCAGGAATGGCAAATGTGTTGGGAGTGATAGTAATAGGTGGTCTTATTGCGGGAAATGTAAAAGTGAAAATAGGAACCCAGTTCGCAATAGGGGATCAGATATTGGTATTACAGGAGATGCTGGATAAAGTAATGCCAAATCTTCTGCCTGTACTTGTAACAGTGGCGTGTTACTATTTTTTAAAAAAATCAAATGGTAAATATGCTGTACGTATTATTTTTGGAGTATTAATAATTTCTGTAATATTGTCTATGTTCGGCATTTTGGTATAAAAAATTTTACTGATAAAAGGAGAAAAAAATGAAATCCAACATAATATTAATAATGGTAGATCAGATGAGGGGAGATTGTTTGGGAATAAATGGACATCCTGTAATAGAAACACCGAATCTGGATATGATGGCAAGTGAGGGTTATAATTTTAAAAATGCCTATTCAGCTGTGCCGAGTTGTATTGCAGCAAGAGCAGCACTTATGACGGGAATGAATCAGAGAAATCACGGAAGAGTAGGATATAAAAATAATGTAACGTGGAATTATAAAAATATGCTGGCAGAAACTTTTGCCAAGAATGACTATTATACACAATGCGTGGGGAAGATGCACGTACATCCTGAAAGAAGCTTGTGTGGATTTCATAATATTCTTCTGCATAACGGATATTCAAATAACAGCAGAAACAGTAAAAAAACATATGAATCTGTATTTTATAATGTAGATGACTATCTTTACTGGCTTAAAGAGAAAAAAGGAATATCAGCAGAGCTGACAGATAGTGGTCTCGACTGTAATTCATGGGTCGCAAGGGCATGGCCTTATGAAGAACAGTTGCATCCTACAAATTGGACTGTTTCAGAAGGAATAAATTTTTTAAGAAGAAGAGATAAAAGAAAGAATTTTTTTTTGAAACTGTCATTTATAAGACCGCATTCACCACTTGATCCTCCTGAATATTACTATAATATGTATATGAACAAAGAAATTGATGATCCGATTCCCGGTTTGGAAGAAAATATAAAAAAAGCATATAATGTCAATGCAACAGAAGGAAAAATCTCAAAAGGAACAATGAAAAGAGCAAAAGCGGCATATTACGGAAGTATAACTCATATTGACCATCAGATAGGAAGATTTTTAATGGTATTAAAGGAAAATGATCTTCTAAAGGAAAGTATTATACTTTTTGTTTCTGATCATGGGGACTTGATGGGAGATCATAATTTATTCAGGAAATCAATGCCTTATCAGGGAAGTATACATGTACCGTTTATAGTTTATGACCCCGGGAATCACCTCAACGGCGGGGAAAAAAGAGAACCAGATAATCTGGTGGAATTACGTGATATTATGCCTTCTCTTCTGGATTTCTGCGATATGGAAATTCCGGATACAGTGGACGGAAAAAGCATAAAAAAAATAATAGAAAATAAACCTGTGGAATGGCGGGATTATATTCAGGGAGAACACTATAATGATGAGAAGTCAAATCAGTATATAGTGGATAAAAGAATGAAATATATCTGGTTTTCATTGACAGGTAAGGAAAAGTTATTTGATCTGGAAAAAGACCCAAAAGAAGTATCAGATCTTTCAGATAAACCAGAGTACGGTGATATACTGGGGAAATATAGAAAAATCCTGGCAAAAGAACTAAAAGACAGGGAAGAAGGATATTCAGACGGGGTAAATCTAATAGCGGGCAAAAAAGCAAAAGAATGTCTGAAGCATATTCTAGAAAAATAAAAATTTTTATATTATCAGGAGTATAATATAAAAAATAATAAATTAAATATTATTTTAGCCGAAATAAGGTCAGGGGTAAGATATGAAAAAAAATTTACAGTTAATGATAAAACCGGCTTCCAGTAAATGTAACATAAACTGCAGTTATTGCTTTTATAATGAAACAGCATGTAATAGAAATACAGGAGATTACGGGATAATAAAAGAAGACACAATGAAGAAAATAATAAGTGAAGCTTCAAATTTCTGTGAAACTGGTATGTGCAGCATTGGCTTTCAAGGTGGGGAACCAATGCTGGCAGGTATAGATTTTTATAGAAATATGTTAAAACATATAAAACAAAATGTAAAAGGAACAAAGTTTATATTCACGCTGCAGACAAACGGGATACTTATAAATGAAGAATGGGCGGAATTTTTCAGGGGAAATAATTTTCTTTTAGGAATATCGCTGGATGGAACTAAAAAAATTCATGACAATAATAGAAAAAATCATAGTGGAAACGGGACATTTGATGAAGTGATGAAATCTGTAGAATTATTGAAAAAGTATAATGTAAATTTTAATATATTAACGGTAGTAACCAAAGAACTGGCTGAAAATATAGAAGAAGTATACGATTTTTATAAAAAAAATGAATTTTATTATCTGCAATTTATTCCTTATATAGAAACAGAAGAAAATATGAAAACTGGAAAATATAATTTGACAGCAGATATATACACAGATTTTCTGAACAAGTTATTTGATTTATGGTATGCAGATCTAATAAATGACATGGGTGTGAGTATCAGATATTTTGATAATATAATCGGACGCTTTCTGGGGTATCCTTATGAAGCCTGTGATATGAGAGGGGTATGCAGCTGTCAAAATATAATAGAAAGTGACGGAAGTGTCTATCCATGTGATTTTTATGCATATGATGAATACAAACTGGGAAGTATAACAGAAAATACTTTTGATGAGATACACAAAAGCAGGAAAGCAGAAAAATTTATAAGAGAATCAACTATAGTTAATAAAGAATGTATTGAGTGTGAATACAGGTCGTTATGCTGCAATGGGTGCAAAAAACACAGGGATATAGAGCATAAAAACAGATTTTGTAAAACATATAAAGATTTTTTTGGTAAACATACAAATAAATTTCGAGAGATTTCCCAGATGCTAATAAACGGAAATTTATAGAAAATCAAGATAAAAAGTTTTAGGCAGAATTGCCGCTGTTATTAAAGGAGAAGAATAGATGCTGTACTTTATAATTAGTTTATTTTCAACGATAATCGGAGCAATAGTGGGAATAGGAGGCGGACTGATAATAAGACCGCTTTTGGCAAATATGGGTGTAGCTAAAAGCGTTGCCTCCTTTACTTCTTCTGTAGTTGTATTATCAATGGCAGTAGTAACATTACTTACTTATATGAAAAACGGGGCAAAAATAGAAGTCAAAAAATTATCTTTACTTGCATTAGGAAGTATTATTGGCGGGTTTATAGGCGGAACTTTTCTAAAATATGTGAATGAAAATTTTATAGATATAGCATATATTTTTATGTTACTGCTTGTACTGCTTTCTGTGATATTCAGAGAAAAAATTCCTGAAATAAATATAAAAAATCCGCTTGGACAAATGGTAATAGGGGTTATTACCGGCGGGCTTTCCGGTTTTTTCGGGATAGGCGGAGGACCATTTCAGGTAACAGCATTAATTGTGTTTTTTGGTGAATATCCCAGAGAGGCGGCTGTAGATAGTGTGTTTATAACATTTTTGACTACGCTAAGTTCCCTGACTAAATATACAATGAATGGTTATATGGATTTTTCAATTGCTTTATTTATGATTCCTGCTGCGATTATTGGAGGATATGCTGGGAGTAAAATAAATAGAAAAATAAGTAGTAACAAAGTATCAGCAATATTTATTGCTTCTGTACTATTTATAATAGTAATGCAGAGTTTTACTATTGTTTACAAATATATGAATTAGGATGAGAAGCTATAAAAGATGTAATAGAAAGAAATGACATTGTAAATGAAATGTTAGAAAAAATAATAAAAAAAGGCTAGTACAATATTGTTTAATAATTCAAAATTATACTAGCTTTTCCTACAAAAATAACATCCAAAAAATCAGTGTCAAAATTTAACGCGCGTCTGAGCACCACTTTAATCCACTGACAAGGCAGAAAACCTTATTTTATAAAGTCATACAGCGATTTTAAAAATAAGATTTTTTTAGTTAAAATGAAAAAAGATAAAAAAAGTAAATTTTTGATGAAAATCATCCGCTGATTTTTTTAATATTGTTATTTCTCAGTTTTTCTCCCTTAAATAGGGAGTCTTCCATCATGCATTGTACTTAATTCTCCATATACTTTTTACCAATTTCTTAACGGCTGATTCCATTTCTTAGTTGCTTCAAATGTTGCTAAATATAATGCTTTTAATAAAGAAGTATCATTTGGAAAAATACTTCTTTGACTATTCAATCTTCTATATGTACTATTTAAACTCTTTATTGTATTGGTTGTATAAATTACTTTTCTTACTTCTGATGAAAATTTAAACCTATATATTCGTATCTTTTTATTTTTTTTCTTCAAGAAGGCAGATCCTTTTTTCTATTTTTACTTGATTTATTGCTCCTATCTACTGCACAACAATAATTTTTTGCTTAGCATATAATTTACTTATATTAAGATTTATATCTTCTGTAACTAAGTAAGTCAGCACATTTGCAGGTGCTATTATTTGATTAGAAACAGTCCCTAACTTATCTAATGTTACTAATCCCATAATTTCTGTAGATATAGAAATCATCTTTCTTTTGACCAAAGCCTCTGATATACTGGGAACACTTATACCGATCTGGTCATCTATATTATAAATCCCCATAACATATAAATCTACACGTATGTTATTTAAATATTCAATTGTATCAATCCCAAGATTTACCATAGATTGTTTATATAAAGTACCGCCAATCATTAGAACTTCTACCTGTTCGTGATATGCTAAAGCCATAGCAATAGGAGGACTATTTGTTATTATAGTAGCTTTTAGATTTATAGGTAGTAAATTAACTAAGTGAAGATTTGTAGTACTTCCATCAATTAAAATAACGGTATTTTCTCTAATGTAAGGAAGAGCCTTTTTAGCTAAAATTTCCTTAGAATCATTAGAAATTTTTTGTCTTTTTTCGAAGTCTGTTACAGGAGGACCAATTCTTAATGCCCCACTATGAACTCGTCTAATAAGCTCTTTTTGATCTAACTCTTTTAAATCTCTTCTAATTGTATCTTCGGATACTGAAAAACGCTGACTTAAGTCACTAGCAATAACTCTTTGTTCTTCATCAAGTATTTCCAGAATTTTTTGTTGCCGTTCTTCTTTTAACATATAAATCTTCCTCTCTAAGATGATAATTTATTTTACCATAATAACGCATAAAAAAGAATAATAAATTACAATAGTGCAAAAAAGCGCATATTTTAAAATAAATATGCAAGTTTATAATTATTTTTGCATGTTTATGCTTGACAAATGAAAAAAACAGGATATAATAGAAGCATAAATGAAGAGGAGGAAATTAAAATGAAAAAAATTGTTATATCCCCATCTGTTATGTGTGCAGATCTGGTCAACTTAGAAAAAAGTATAAAGGAATTAGAGGAAGTAGGGATAGATACACTACATATCGACATTATTGACGGATTATTCAGCCCTAGTATGCCTTTAGGTATTGATACAGTAAAAAAATTAAGACAAATAACTTCGATGGATTTTGATGTACATATTATGTCAATGGATAATGAGTTATTTATTCAAGAGATGATTAATATTGGTGTAGAAAGTATAACTTTTCATTATGAAAGTAGTTTCCACATGGATCGTTTAATAAATCTTGTTAAAAAGAGCGGGACTAAAGTTGGAGTTGCACTAAATCCAGCTACATCTTTATCAGTTTTAGAATATATATTACCGCAGTGTGATAGTATATTACTAATGCTTATAAACCCAGGTTTTGCTACTGATAAAAATGAAAAGCAAGTAAGTTATGCAGAAAAGAAAGTAAAAGATTTACATAAAATGATCAAAAAAAATAATTTAGAAACAATAATTCAAGTAGATGGTCGTGTTTCTTTGGATACAATACCTGGATTAGTAGCTGCTGGAGCAGATAGCTTAGTAGCTGGAAGTACAAGTTTATTTATACCAGGACAAACAATTGAAGAAAATAAAAAACTTTTAGATTTAAGCATAATTGAGGGACTAAAAGGAGTGGTAGAATAATGAGTACAGTTAATTATGATGAAGTACAGAAGCTAATAGCAGAAGAAATAGGTAACACTTTAAAACAAGTAAAAAAAGAAGATGTTGAGAAACTATTAGAAGGTATACAAAAAGCAGAAAAAGTTTTTTTTGTTGGAGTAGGTAGAGTACTGCTTTCATTAGAAGGAATTGCTAAACGTTTAGCCCACCTTGGAATCCATACATTTGTGGTTGGTCAAATCACAGAACCTGCAATTACAGAAAGAGATATCTTAATAGTAGGATCAGGAAGTGGTGAAAGCTCATTTCCATTGATTATTGCTAAAAAAGCAAAGAGCTTTAATGCAAAAGTGGCTCATATAGGGTCAAATCCTAATAGCTCAATGAAGGAACATACAGATATTTTTGTTAGAATTCCTGTTAGTACAAAACTAGGTCTTCCAAATGAAGTTCCATCTATTCAGCCAATGACAAGCTTATTTGAACAAAGTTTACTTTTATTAGGAGATACTATGGCTTTGATGCTTATTAAAGAAAAAAATATAGATATGAAGGCACTTTGGCAATATCATGCAAATCTTGAATAAAACTAATAAAAATAAAGGAGCAAATTTATGAAAGCAGTTCATTTTGGAGCAGGAAATATTGGTAGAGGTTTTATTGGAAATTTATTAAATGAATCAGGTTATGAGGTATGCTTTGTGGATGTTAATTCTGATATGATAAATGAAATTAACAAAGATAAATCTTACTTGGTTCAGTTATTAGGTGATGAAAAAGGATTAAAAAAAATATTGCCTGTTTCTGCTTTAAATAGCAGAACTCAAGAGAATGAAGTAATAGAAGAAATAGTCACAGCTGATCTTATTACTACATCAGTTGGTGTAAATAATTTAGTAAATATTGCACCAGTTATTGCTAAGGGATTAGTAAAAAGAATTAATAAAATGATATCTGGAGTAGACGTTATCGCTAATGAAAATGCTATAAATGCATCTTCAACTTTAAAAGAAGAAGTATTGAAACTTTTGACAAAGGAAGAGGCAGACTTAGTTAGTAAATATATAGGCTTTCCAAATTCGGCGATAGATCGTCAGGCTTTATCTATAAAAATAGATGGGGCAGAAGTAGCTGTAGTTGAACCATATTTTGAATGGGGGATAAATCAGTCAGAGATAGTAAATGAAAAAACACTTCTGATTAAGGGAGCTACTTATGTTGAAGATATGAATCCGTTTATTGAAAGAAAACTGTATTGTGTAAATGCAGGGCATGTAACAGCTGCTTACACAGGTTTTCTTTTAGGAAAAGAAACTGTACAGGATGCTTTGGCAGATGAAAAAATCAAAACTTTTGTAAAAAATACAATGAATGAAACAGCACAATATTTAATAAAAGAATATAATATGACACCAGAAGAGATGGAGAGTTATATTAATAAAACAATACAAAGACATGGAAATACAAGTATTAGTGATAGTGTATTTCGTGTGGGAGGGTCACCAATAAGAAAGTTAGGCTATAATGAAAGGTTAGTTGCTCCAGCAAGAAAACTTTATGGGATGGGAATGCCGGTAAAATATATAACTAAAGTAATTGCAGCAGCTTTTAATTTTTATAATTCAGATGATAAAGAGTCTAAAGAAATTCAAGAACATATAAAACTACATGGAATAGAAAGTGCTGTTAAGCATTTTACAAAACTAACAGATAATGAACTTATAGAGATGATTTTAGAAAATTATGAACTTATAAAATCTTCTGATAATAAATGGTTGAGAGATTAGTAATAAGAGATTTATTGTAAATATATTTGTTTGAGAAAGAAATTGTATAATATTAGTTTAGTACTAGAAAGAAATTATTAGTTTTACAGGATTATAAATTTAGCATATTTAAAAATTAAAAAAATTATGAAATAAAATCTTTTAGGTGTTATCTTAATATTTGAATAATGACATTTCTCTTAGTTTATTTGTTTAATCTCTAAGCAAATAAAAAAGAAAAAAGAAGGAGGAATAAGATGAATAGTGAAATTCAAGGTTTTTCTAATCAAGGAGCTTCTACACGTGCTAAGGTTCAGGCTTTTGGAGGTTTCTTAACTAATATGGTACTTCCTAATATTGGTGCATTTATTGCTTGGGGGATTTTAACAGCTTTATTTATTCCCACAGGTTGGTTTCCAAGTGAGAAATTTGCGGTTTTAGTAGGGCCAGTTATAAAATACTTATTGCCAGTATTGTTAGCTTATACTGGTGGAAAAATGGTGGCTGGGCAAAGAGGAGCTGTTATGGGAACTCTTGGTGCAATAGGGCTTATTGTAGGAGCAGATATTCCTATGTTTTTAGGAGCTATGATTGTGGGGCCACTAGGTGGGTGGATAATTAAAAAATTTGATAAGACAATAGATGGAAAAATTCCAAGTGGATTTGAAATGATTATTAATAATTTTTCTATTGGAATATTAGGTTTTATCTTAATGATGTTCTCTTTAGTTGTAATAGGTCCAGCAATAGAAGCAGCAAACGAATTTGTAACAGTTGCTATTAAAGCATTAGTGGCTACAGGTTTTTTACCATTATTATCTATAATAAATGAACCAGCAAAGGTTTTATTTCTAAATAATGTAATTGACCAAGGAATTTATTATCCTTTAGGTATGCAGGAAACTCTTCAAGCAGGGAAATCAATTTATTTTATGGTCGCTTCTAATCCTGGGCCAGGACTTGGATTACTCTTAGCTTTTTCTTTCTTTGGGAAAAAATGGCTAAACGTACTGCACCTGGTGCGATTATTATACATTTTTTTGGAGGTATTCATGAATTATATTTTCCATATGTATTGATGAAACCATTAACTATTATTTCAATGATTTTAGGGGGAATGTCAGGTATTTTAACTTTTCAATTATTTGGAGTAGGCTTAGTTGCTGGTCCTAGTCCTGGGTCAATATTTGCTTATTTAGCACTTACTCCTCGTGGAAATTTCATTGGAGTAATCGCAGGAGTTTTAGTAGCAACTATAGTTTCGTTTTTAGTAACTTCTTTTATTTTAAAATTAGATAAAACTAAAGATACAGAAGATGACAGTTTTGAAGAATCGATTAAGAAATCAAAAGCTATGAAGGCTGAGGGAAAAGAGTTATTATCAAAAGATAAAATAGCTGTAGAAAGTATACAGAAAATATCTTTTGCATGTGATGCAGGAGTGGGAAGTAGTGCCTTTGGAGCAACTTCATTTAAGAAGAAACTTCAAAAAAATGATATATTGGATATTATAGTTAATAATTATAGAATAGAAGATATTCCAAATGATTCAGATATAATTGTAGTTCACAAAAATTTAGCTGATAGAACGAGAATGAAGTATGCTGATAAAAAAATCATTACAATAGATAATTATTTAAAAGATCCAAGTTTAGAGGAACTTTTGGAAGAGCTAAAAATAGTTAAAGGGAAGTAATAGAAGAGGAATATATAGCAGACTAATAAAACTAAGCCAGCTTTATAAATGAAAAATGAGCAAAATAAAAAGAAGTTGTTCCCATAAATGAGAACAACTTCCTTTTTATTTTTATTTAAAAGAAAACTTTTTGTAAGGGCTGTCATTATCTTTTAGAAGTGTATCTGCAGCATCAGCACTATCAGCAAAACCTTGTCCATAAGATATTGCTCTTCCGATAATAGCACCTGCAAAATAGTCTTTCCAACCATTATAATCTTTTTTAGCTGAATCAACAGCTTTATTTACATAATCCCACATTTCAGCTTCAGTTATATAACCAGCGTAGTAAGAAAATCTAGCAACATTCACTAGTCTGTCATAATCCCAAGCACTTATTGTTTTTATATTGTTTATTTCTTCTTCTGTATAACCATAATTATCAATAAGATTCTTTTTAACATCATTATATAAATCTGCTTGTTCTTTTAGATCAGCAGGAGCATTTGCCTTAACTTTTTCTAATACGACATCTCCTTCTTTTCTATGACCTTCATTTAAAAGGGCATCAAGCTGTTCTTTAGCACTTGCTGTGTCAGTTACTTCCCATGCACTTCCTAGTACTTGAATACTTGCATCTTTATATTCAGCAGGAGTAAGCTCATCATAAGGCATATCGTTTCTAGAAGCTAAAACAGCTCCGAAAACTAATAAATTTTGTTGCTCCTTAGAAAGCTTTCCTTTTTCTTCAGCTTTTGGTTCTTCTGTTTGAGTAGTAGATGTTTCTGTAGTTGCTTTATCCGTTTTATCTTCTTTTTTACCGCATGATACTACTAATAATGCAGCAAGTAAAAAGATTGAAATTTTTAATTTTTTATTCATTAGTTCTCCTTTAATATTTAGTTTGAAAATTTATTTATTTTATACTATATAGTTGGTTTTTTAAACACGTATAATAACTTTTATAGAAATAAAACAAGTTTTTTAATTATATCATTATTAAATAAAAAGAGCAAATTGTTTTTTTATTCATTTCTTTACTGCAGCATATTGTTTCTTTTCTAACCTTTTATGTCTATAATAGATGTTAAATATAATTAAAATGAAAAGCATTGTGAGAAATCCATCCATAAAAAATCCAAATCTTGCGCCTAAAAGACTCATAAAAAGACCTGTTAGTGAATTTCCAATTGGAGTACTTCCAGTATTCACAAGTGTATAAATACTCATAACCCGGCTTCTATGCCGATTGTCAGTATTCATTTGAATTTTAGAGTTAGCACCATTTAGAAAGCAGAGATTTAAAAATCCAATTATAATAAGAATAACAGAAGTTACTCCAACTGTACCAGCAAATATTGTAAGCATCTGTGCAGCTCCTAAAGCTAGAGATACAATTACTAGAAAATATTTATAACCTATATTCTTACCCTTAACAGCCATAAATAAAGCCCCAAAAAGGGAACCAACCCCTACCATTGATAATAAAAAACTATAGGTACCTTCATCACCTAAGAGAGCATCTTTAGCAAATACAGGAAGTGTAACATTAGTATTCATAGAAAACAGACAAACTATAAGCATCATTAGAAATGAAGATAAAAGGATTCGGTTTCTTAGAGTATATCTGATTCCCGCACGTATATCATTGAAAACATTACTTTTTCTTTTATGTTTTATTTTAGATTTACCAGAAATAGTAATTAATGTAATACCATAAATAACAGGAATAAAACTAAGACCATTTATGAAAAAACATTCTGCAATTCCCAAATATTTCATTATTATACCAGATATAGCCGGCCCAATAATTCTTGCAAGGTTAAAAGTAGTAGAATTTAAAGAAATAGCATTAGAAAGATCTTCTTTTCCAACTAAATCAATAAAATAAGACTGTCTAGTCGGCATATCGATACTATTTCCAATACCGGCAACTACAGCCAGTGCTGCAAAATACCAGTAATTTTCAGATTTAGTCCAAACTAATACTGCAAGAAGTAGAGATTGGACTAAAAATAAACTTTGAGTAAAAATAAGAATCTTTTTTTTAGAGAATTTTTCAATAAAAACTCCTGCAAAAAGAGTAAGTGCTAAAACTGGACCGTATTCAAAAACTCCCATTAGTCCGAGTAAAAAAGGAGACCCGCTGATCTTATATACATACCAGCTTAATGCAGTTACCTGAATCATTCCTCCAATTACTGAAACTGCTTGACCAAACCAAAAATAACGAAAATTTTTGTGATATAATGAAGCAAACATTTCCTTAAATAATCTGTCAAAAACCATACTCATCACCTGATCTATTAGATATTTTTTAAATTTATAGGACATATAAAAAATTCATATTTTTATGTTAGATTTATTATAACATTAATATAATGAACTTTGAAGAGAGAAAATAAATAAAAATACATTTTTAAAATATGGAATTCAAATGTCTAATATTTGTCTAAAAAAATACTAATTTTTTATATCTAATTTTTTGTAATTTATTTTATAGAAAAGTGTGTTTTTTTCTTTATAATATAAGAAAAAAAACATTAAAAATAGAATATATAAATTGCTACTTAAAGCAATTTATGTTATAATTTTTTTAAAAATTAGATAGGTGTAATTTATGAGAAAATATCAAATAATTGGAATGATCATTAGTTTTTTTATAAAATTCTTAGTAAAAACCACAAAATATAAGGTCATTCAATCACAAGAAGCTATAAAACACAAACAGGCAATTATAATATTTTGGCACAGGAAAATAATTCCAACTATGATGTCCACAGATTTTATTGAAAAAAAAGCCTCTTTAGTGAGTTCTTCTAAGGATGGAGACATTCTGGAAGAAGTATTAAAAAGAACAAAAAATTTAATAGTTCGAGGTTCATCAAATAGAGATAATGTAAAAAGTTTAAAAGAAATTTTGAGATTGATAAAAAAAGAATACTCTATTGGAATTGCTATAGATGGGCCAAGAGGTCCAATTTATGAGCCTAAAGCAGGAGCCCTTTTTATAGCTATGAAAACAGGACTTCCAATGATTCCAGTAACAGGCTATACAAATAAAAAATGGATTTTTAAAAAGGCATGGGATAGATTTGAGCTTCCTAAGTTTTTTTCAAAAAGCTGTTATTATGTTGGAGAGCCAATGTATTTTGATAAGAATTCTGATGTAGAAGCTTGTAGAATTCTTATCAAAGAAAAACTTCATGAAGCTGATAGAATAGCTAAAGAGTATTATGAAACAGAAGTTAGAAACAAAAAAAAGAAGGGGAGATAAAGTAATGTCTAAAAAATTTTATATAACAACACCAATTTACTATCCAAATGCAAAACCACATGTAGGAACTGCATACACAACAATTGTAGCAGATGTGGTAGCAAGATATATGAGACTGAAAGATTATGATGTAAGTTTTTTGACTGGAGTAGATGAGCATGGTCAAAAAATCCAAGAAGCAGCAGAAAGAAATATGCTTACTCCACAAGAATGGGTAGATAAGATGGCATTGAATTTTACTACTCTATGGAAAAAATTAAATATATCAAATACAGATTTTATGAGAACAACAGAAGAGAGACATAAAATCAGCGTAAAAAAAATGATAAAAAAAGTATATGAAAATGGAGATATTTATAAGGGAGAATATGAAGGATTATATTGTGTATCAGATGAAGCCTTTATTCCTGATAATAGTGTAGTAGACGGAAATAAATGTCCTCATTGTGGAAAAGAACTTATTACTGTAAAAGAGAGTTCTTATTTTTTTAAGCTTTCTGAGTATGGAGAGAAATTAACAAAGTATATAGAAGAAAATCCTAATTTTATCATGCCTGGTTATAGAAAAAATGAAGTATTATCATTTATAAAACAAGGACTTCAAGATTTATCTATCTCAAGAACAACTTTTAATTGGGGAATACCTTTAGAATTAGAAGAAGGACATGTAATATACGTATGGTTTGACGCACTTACAAATTATATCACAGCAGCAGGTTTTGGCAGTGATGAAAAGAGATTTGAAGATGTTTGGGTGGATGGTAAAGTCATGCATCTAATAGGTAAAGATATTTTGAGATTTCATGCGATCATTTGGCCAGCGATGTTAATGTCAGCAGGAATACCTCTGCCAGATACAATTGCAGCTCATGGATGGTGGACTGTAGAAGGTGAAAAGATGTCTAAATCTAAGGGAAATGTAATTGATCCATTAGAAGAGGTAGAAAAATATGGTTTGGATTCATTTAGATACTATTTAATGAGAGAGGCAACATTTGGTTTAGATGGTGATTATTCACAAAGAGCAATGGTACAGAGAATAAATGCAGATTTAGCTAATGACTTGGGGAATTTATTAAATAGAACTATTGGAATGCAAAAGAAATATTTTGATTCAAAAGTAGTGTTAGATATAAAATCAGAAGAAATAGATGAAGAAATAAAAAAGATATGGAATGAAACACTAAAAGAAACAGATGTGTTTTTTGAAAAGGTCCAGTTTTCAGAAGTTTTAAAATCAATTTGGAAATTTATTTCAAGAATGAATAAATATATAGATGAAACAGCTCCATGGACACTAGCTAAAGATCCAGAAAGTAGAAACAGACTATCAACAGTAATGTATAATCTAGTGGAATCTTTATATAAAATAGCAGTTTTGATATCACCATTTATGCCTGAAACAGGACAAAAAATATGGGATCAACTAGGAATAAAAAATGATATTACAAAAGCAAAGTTAGAAGATATAAAAACATGGGGAAATTATCCAGCTAATAATTTATTAGAAGAAGCTGTACCTATTTTTCCAAGAGTAGAATTTGAAGAGCCTGAAAAAGAAGAGGAAACTTCTTTTGATGAAAATTTAGTGATAGAGAAACCAATAACAATAGATGATTTTTCAAAGGTTGAAATAAAAGTAGTCGAAATAATAAATGTTATGAAAATTGATGGTGCAGATAAATTATTAAAGTTTATAGTAGATACTGGAAAAGAAAAAAGACAGATTATTTCAGGAATAGCTAAATATTATCCAAATATAGAAGAGTTAATAGGGAAAAAGGTATTAGCTGTGACTAACTTAGAACCAGTTAAATTAAGAGGAGAGTTATCACAAGGAATGCTTTTAACAACTGAGGAGAAAAAAAGATTAAAACTTATAGAAATAGATAAAGAGGTAAAGATAGGAGCAGATATAAAATAAAATTATATAAGATTGGATGATAAGTAATGAGAAAAACTTTATTTATTTTATTATTATTACTTTTGAATTCTTGTGGACTTCCGAATAAAGGAAACCATGGATATAAAGAATTAGAAGATGGAATAGTGAAAATTTATGATAATAAGGATGGAATGTCAGAATTTACATCAGCGGCTAAAAAGGGGAATCTAGAAGTTTATGATATTGTTAGTTATTATTACGGACAATCTGCACAAGAATTTCTAAAAGCCAATTTTAAAAAATCTAAAGGTAACGCTGAATACTATTATGCCACTTCATTAATGAAAGCTAATATAAGAAGAGAAGAAGCAAGAAAACTTTTTGAAGAAGCTATAAAGCAAGGTGAATATAATGCTTATTATTCTCTAGGTACTATGTATGAAGAAGAATTAGATTATGTTACTGCAATGAATTATTATGAAAAAGGAAGTAATAAGGGAGATATGTTTTCTCTTTATGCTTTTGAACTTTTGAAATCCAATAAAAACAGTATTAATAAAATAGAGGAATTAAATAAAAAATATAAAGAAAATAAAATTTCTCCTAATGAACAAAAGGAATTAGGAAGATTAGTCTTAGAGAAATTTTCTAATTATGATAAAGCATATGAAATTTTAAAAGGCTTTGTTACAGAAAAATATCCTCCAGCATTGTATGCTAAAGCAAAGTTATTACAAAATGAGGATAAAGAAGATGAGGCATATAAAATTTTTACAGAATTATATGAGAAAAAGTACTATTTAGGCACTTTTGAACTGGCTTTTTATGAAGTAGGAAGACAAAACTATGACAATGCTTTAAAATATTTAGAAGAGATGGACTATAAAGAGAGTTTGATTTATGCTTATAAAGGTTATATTTATAAAAACTTAAAGTTATATAAGAAAGCAGAAGAAAACTATAAAAAAGCAGTGGATCTCAAAGATATAGATGCACTATATTATTTAGGAATTCTATATAGAGACCAAGGAGATTTAGAAAAAGCAAGAAAGTATTTTGAATCTGGTTATAATTTAGGCTCAATACCTTCTGGATATGATTATGCATATATTTTAGAAGATATACAAAAAGAAAAAAAATTAGCAGGTATTTCAGAAAAAACTAAAGACTTAGATATTAATGCTTTGGGAAGAAATGAAGTATCTAAAAAGATATATGAAAACTTAGCAGACCAAGGAGACTTTGCATCTATGATAAACTTAAGCACTTATTATGGAGAAAGTTCTATAAAAATGAAAGAACTAAATTTAATAGCAGCTTCAAGAGGATACCCAGTTGCATTTTCAAATTTGGGAGTATATTATTTACATCATAAGAATAAAGAGAAATCAGATTATTGGTTTAGCTTAGCTGGTGCTGTAGAAAAAGAAATGAGTAAAGAGAGGGAAATATAAAAATTATGGATAAAGGATTATTTTTAATAGGAGTGTGCCTGTTATTCAGTTTTTTATCAATAAGAATATCAAGTAAGGTTAAAATACCTGTATTACTTTTATTTGTATTATTAGGAATACTGTCTGGGTCAGAAGGAATCGGAGGAATCTACTTTGATGATAATAACCTGACTTATTTTACAAGCACATTAGCTTTAGCAGTAATATTGTTCACAGGAGCACTGGAAACTAAAATTTCAACAATAAAAAAAGTTTTAGTTCCTAGTGCAAGCCTGGCAACATTTGGAATAATTATAACAACTTTTTTAACAGGAATAGTAGCAAAAATATTTTTAGATTTTTCTTATCCAGAAGCATTTCTATTTGGGGCAGCAGTATCTTCTACAGATGCAGCATCAGTTTTTTCAACATTAAAAACAACAAAAGTAAAAATTGATACAAAGGTTAGATCTATATTAGAAGTAGAATCTGGAAGTAATGACCCTATGGCATATGGATTAATAATTTTATTTATAGGTCTTATTAAATCTCAAAATATAAGTAACGCAAGCATAATGAGTTCAGTTTTTTCATTTCTGCTACAGGTTGTTATAGGTGGAGTATTAGGATTTTTAATAGGGTTTGTAATTTCAATAGGCTTGAAAAAGAATAAGATAAAAAGCTTGGAAGCAATAGTAATATTATTATTAGCAACGCTTTTTTTGAGTTTTTCAATTACTCAAATAATAGGTGGTAATGGATTTTTAGCTATTTATATAACAGGTTTAGTAATAGCAAATACAAAATTTCAATTAAAGAAAACAGCTACACATTTTTTTGGAACTTTTAGTTGGATAATGCAGATAATAATGTTTATAATACTAGGATTATTAGTTTTTCCAAGTAATTTAAAAGATATTTGGTTAGTGGGAATAATAATTTCATTAATTATGATATTTGTAATTAGGCCGATTGCTGTATTTCTAAGTTTGATTTTTATAAGAAAAAAATCAAATGAAAAATTTTTTATATCTTGGGCTGGTCTAAAAGGAGCTGTTCCAATAGTATTTGCAGTTTATATTGTAATAGAAAAAATACCAAAAGCAGATACAATATTTAATTTAATATTTTTTGTTGTTGTTTTTTCTGTATTGATTCAAGGTGTATTCTTAGAAAAAATGGCAGTTTTCTTTCATGTTGAAGATAAGAGTCCAAGTAAAAAAACAAAGATTAGTTTTGAAGAATTAGAAACATTTGAAGACATAATAAGAAAAGTAACTGTAGATGAAGTTTTAGAAGGAAAAGAAATAATAGAAACGGATCTTTCAAAGGATTGTTTAGTAGTTGGAATAAAAAGAGATAAGGAATATATAATTCCTAACGCTAATACGATTTTAAATTTAGATGATGTATTGATGTTAATAAAAAAAAATGAAGTTTAAAAAAGGAGAAAAAATGAAAAAATATTTAGTTTTATTATTAGTACTTGTTTGTAGTCTTACATTTTCAGCAGCTGTAACTACGCAACCTATAGACTTTAAAGTAGACTTAGAAAAAGGAAATACATTTCCAGTATTTGTATTAGAGTCATTAAATGGAGAAAAAAAATTAAGCAACACTAAATTTGATAAAAAGAAAAAGACTATAATAGTTGTTGCAGCAGAATGGTGCCCAGATTGCCAATATGAAATGCCTGAAATAGAGAGCTTTTACAAAAAAAATAAAAACAAATACAATATAGCAGTTATTTTTACAAATATAAGATCATCAGAGGCAAAGGTTCAAGCATATATAGATGCTAATAATTACACTTTTCCAGTATATTATGATTATAGTGGAAAAGTAATGGAAGGAACAAGAATAGACTCAGTACCGACAAATATATTTTTAGATGAAAAAGGTAAAATTATAAATGTAGAAATTGGTACTATAGATCAAAGCGTAATAACTAAAAATTTAAAGTAATTAATTATAATCATAAAAATATATCATTGAGGTGATTTTAATGGAATTAAATGTTAATGTGGAAGTTAAGATATTAAAACCAGTAAAAGAAGTTTTTGAAGCTGTAGCTGATCCAGAAAAAATGAAAAAGTATTTTATCAGTAATGGCAGTGGAAGATTGGAATCTGGTAAAACAGTAGTTTGGGAATTTTCAGATTATAATGCAATTTTAGATATTAAAGTTATAAGTGTAAAAGAAGATGAAATTATATTTTTATGGTCAGCTAGTGGAGTTGAAACAAAGGTAGTATTTAGCTTTATAAAAAATGGCAGTGATACAATTTTGAAAATACATGAAGATGGCTGGAATAAAGATGATGAAGGAATAGCCAGAGTTATAGAACAATCAAAAGGATGGGCTCAAATGTCCATTTGTTTAAAAGGCTATGTAGAATTTGGAGTTAATTTAAGAGGGTAAGATTATATATGATTTTAAGAAAGTCAGTTTTTGACTTTCTTTTTTTATAAGTTTTCTTTTGTGATAATTTCAGAATTAGATTTAAGTCTAAAAATAATAATAGTTTTAGTAAGCCCTAAAATAAATAAAAAAATTCTGACATGCAGGTTATTAATGAGAATCCCACTAATTAAAAGCATAAGGTCAGCGGTAATAACTATTTTAAGTTTTTGTTTAAAAGTTAATTTATTAGTACGAAAAGCTAAAACATAATTTTTATAAAGCTTTGTTTTTTTAAAACGATTATTTATTCTGTCAGAACCTTTTGTAATAAAAAAAGAAGCTAGCAGCACAAAGGGTGTAGTTGGCAATATGGGAAGAACAACACCGATCAATCCAATAAAGAGAAATAAAATCCCTAAAAAAATATAAATAAATTTTAATAATTTTTCCAAAATAACCTCCATTAAAAATACTTTTTAAAATATTATATTATAATGATAACATACTTTGGATATCAAAGTAAAATTTGAATATTGTTAATTTTTATAGAGTATTTATTAGTTTTAGAAAAATAGTATTTACACTACATAATAGTTTTAATTAGAAAATCTAAGAATACGATAAAAGAAGGAGATGAGAAGAAAGATAACGGGATTCTATGTTTATTGAATTTAATTATTAAAGCCATTATACTTGTTTTAATAATTAAAAGCTTAAAAGTATAGAATCCCAAATTTTTTTATTTTTTTAATTAAAATTATTTACATATCTCGGCTTGCAACAATATCTAAGCCGGTATTTAGAATATTATGAAGTACGATATCTCCCATTTTTACTGGAGATTTTACTTTGATTTTATTTATTTCTTTCATGAAGTCAAAAATTAATTTTTTAGGAATTGTATCAGAAGTTTTAACTGGAAGTCTACTATAAATCCCTCCTTCTATAATAATAGTTGAAGTTACCATTCTTTGTGGATTGGTTAGTTCCTGCTTTCCATAAGCTATTCCTCGCTCACATTTGTTATGAGAAACAGAATAATTATTATTTATATCTACTTTAAGGTTACAGCCAACAGGGCAGACAATACATGTAAGTTCTTTTATCATCAGCTATCTCCTTCCACTGAAATAAGTAAATTAGAGTTTATTAATTTTGTAGGAATAGAAATTTTTTCCATTTCACTTGGAGCTAAATGTGACTTTTTAAATTTAGCAATTTCTATGTTATTACATTTTACAGTTATTTTTTTATCACGATAAACATTATTTACTCTAAATGACACATTTAATAACTTTTCACTAGAGTCAGTATTAAATATTTGAGGAACAGCATATATAAGACCTGATCCTGCCTCTATCTGAATAGAATTATTAACATCATGAGAGGTTTCTTTTAGGTATTGGGCAACACTTTGAGCAGCTCTTTCGGCTTCATCACTAACATAGTCAACAAGATCATGTACATGTAATACATTACCGCATGAAAATACACCTTTAATATTTGTTTCCATCTTTTCATCAACAACAGCACCTCTGGTTTTGGGATCAATTATTATTCCAAGTTTTTTTGATAGATTATTATCTGGAAGAAGCCCAACAGATAGAAGTAATGTATCACAAGTTAGTTCTTCTTCAGTACCAGGAATAGGATTTCTATCTTCATCAACCTTAGCTATTACTACAGACTTTAAACGAGTTTTTCCCTTTATTTCAACTATAGTGTGAGATAATAGTAGAGGAATATTAAAATCATCAAGACACTGAACTATATTTCTATTTAATCCATTAGAATAAGGCATTATTTCAATTACAGCTTTTACATTAGCACCCTCTAAAGTTAGCCTTCTTGCCATAATTAGCCCAATATCTCCAGAGCCTAATATAATAATCTCTTTTCCTACCATATAACCATTCATATTTATAAAAGTTTGTGCTTGACCAGCAGTAAAAATTCCAGATGGTCTATCTCCAGGAATAGCAATAGCTCCACGTGTTCTTTCAAAACAACCCATGGCTAATATTATAGCTTTCGACTCGTAAACATGGTATCCTTCCTCAGAAACAACATACACAAACTTACTGCTGTGATCTTCCGGACTTACTTCCAAAGAAACAACAGTGGCACCAGTTTTATATTTAATATTGAGTTTATTTATTTCATTAATATATTCTTGGGCATATTCAGGACCAGTTAACTCTTTTTTAAATTTATGTACTCCAAAACCATTATGAATACACTGTCTCAAAATACCTCCAAGCTCTTTTTCTCTTTCTAAAATTAAAATTTTAGAAATTCCTTTTTCTCTGGCAGTTTTTGCTGCAGATAAACCAGCAGAGCCACCACCAATAATAATAAGATCGTATTCCAATTCCATATTAATTATCCCCTTTCGTTTCCTTAGTCAATATATACGAAGACTTAGAATCTAAGAAAATTTCTTCTAGTGACCTATCTAATTCTCTAGCAAGAATTTCTTGAATTTTAGGACCGCAAAATGCACCTTGGCAAGTTCCCATTCCAGGTCTGCACCTTCTTTTGACACCATCAACAGTAGTAGCACCAATATTTCTGTGAATGGAGTCTATAATTTCTGCTTCTGTTATATTTTCACATTTACAAACTATTCGTCCATACTTAGGATTTTCTTTTATAAGTTTATTTTTTTCTTGATAATTCAGCTCAGAAAAAATAACATATTTTTTTACACTTGATATAAAATTTTCTTTCTTCTTTAAATTAAAATTTTCACTTAAAATATCTAGAACTTCCAGAGCAACAGCAGGTGCAGAAGATAATCCAGGAGATTTTATTCCTCCAACATCAATAAAATTTTTAACAGTGCTGTCTTCTTCAATGATAAAATCATTTCTGTCTGACTCAGCTCTTAATCCTGAAAATTGGCGAATCTGATCACCAAAGTTAATTTTATCAGATGTTTTTTTTGAAGTTTCCATTATTATTTTTAATCTTTCTTGTGATGTAGATTTGCTACTTTTATCATAAATATCTTCAGCATCAGGTCCCACAAGTAGATTTCCATGCACAGTAGGAGTTACTAATATACCTTTTCCAAGTGAGGTAGGAGCTTGGAAAATAGTATGATTAAATTTTTCTCCTTCATCTTTTGTTAGGACAAAGTACTCACCTTTTCTTGGAGATATTTTGTAAGATTTTTCGCAAATCATATTGTGAATAGTATCAGCGTGTATACCAGCACAGTTAATAATTACTTTAGAATGAAATTCACTGTTTTGTGTGAAGATATTAAAGGTATCATCCTCTTTAGTAATATCAACCACTTCCTCACTTAAGAGTACCTTAACTCCATTATCTACAGCATTTTCTAAGAGTGCTGTAGTCATTTCCCAAGGGCCAACAATAGCCCCAGTTTTAGCTAATAACGAACCTAAAATATTTTCCTTTAGATAAGGTTCTAGTTTTAATGTCTCATCTTTAGATAATATGTATAAATCAGGGACATTATTTTTTTCTCCACGAGCTTTTAAAGCCTTTATAGATTCCAACTCTTCTTCATTTCTTGCTATAACAAGTGATCCGTTCCTTTTAAATGGAAAATTTAATTCTCTTGCAAGTTCATCAAACATACTATTTCCTAAAACATTAAACTTGGCCATTAAGCTGTTTTCTTTTGCATCAAAGCCTGCATGTATTATTGCAGAATTAGCCTTTGTAGTCTCAGTTGCCACGTCATTATTCTTTTCTAAAATGAGTACTTTTAAATCATACTTTGATAATTCTCTGGCTATACAAGCACCGCTGATTCCAGCTCCTATAATAACTATGTCAAACATTATAAACTCCCTTTGGTTAATAAATATGTTATTTTAGTATTTCTTCTATAATTATAGTTTGATTCTCTAGATTGTCAATAGCTGAAAAAGAAAAAGTTACTTAAATTCCTTTATTAAATATTTTTATCATTGTTTTTAATGTGTAAATACAATAGTTTAGTAAGTTACTAAGATTAATTGATAAAAATAAATTTTTTTAAGAACTTGAATTATACTATTAAGTGCACCACCCGAAAATAAAAAAACTCATATTTAAGAAAAAACCTAGTATAATAGTGGCTACGACACCAAACTATTGAAAGGAAAGCTTAAATATGAGTTATAAACAT
>JAGOZX010000008.1 GCA_018058425.1 Sebaldella sp. | reverse complement strand
GCTTGATCCTGTGCCATCAGAGAATAAACTTATCTCTCCTCCATGTGTTACTGTACTTTTATTGACATATATTCCTACTCCGCCTTTTCCAGAACTCAAATCAATTTTTGAATTTGCTGCTGTTTTTATCTTAGAATCAGCTGTTGCAACACCTGTAGTTGCATTATTATTAGCATAAATCCCATATCTTTCACCTGATAAGGCTGTACTTTTTATTTCACCTTCGTGAACTATATTTATTCCTCCAGTACCATATCCTAAAAGAGAAATAGGATCATCTATGGTATTTACTCCAAAAATCCCTACTGAGTTTTCTCCATCTATTTGTATTATTCCTTTATTTAAAACCTCTGTATCATTTGCTGCCACTATTCCTATTGAGTCTACACCTGTTACTGTTATACTAGAACTAGAATCTGTGTCTATTTTTACATAATCTCCTGCTATACCTATTGTGTTATCTCCTCCAAGAGAAATGTGACCATTATTAATTATATTAATACCACCAAGAACACCTGACGGCTTGTTTCTCTGAACTATTGCTATTTGATTATCCTTTGTTCCTGCTACTGTAACTCCACTATTTACCTTTACACTTGAACTTAAGAGTTGTATTTGGCCATATATTCCTGTATCTAGATTTGAATCATTTGTATTATCTAATGTAAGATCTATATCTGATATAGTATAATTTTTCACAGTATTTGGTACGTCCTCTATCATTGAGAGCCATGTTGATGAACCTAAATCTAGTGGATCTGTGGGCAGTGAACTTAAATCACTTATATCTGCTACTGTTCCAGCAGGAGTTTCTAGATAAATTAGACTAGAACCCTGACCCATATTTAACCTTAAAAAATCAGTTACTCCAAGATTAGTTTTCCCCAGAAAGCTTGCTTTTAGATCTCCTACATTTGCTAATGCTGCTGGAGTTAATGCTGAAGCTTTATAATAAAAAGCTATTCCTCCAGTATCAACCCTAGCTTGTATATTACCATCTAAAACAAATTTTCCTGTTAAGGCTCCGCCATTATAGTTATAAAATAACAATCCTCCTGCACCTGCTGTTAAAGAAGTTCCAGCTAAGTTAATTTTAGAGTTATTTCCTGAATAAAGGGCTATCCCTCCATTTTCAGCTTTTATTCCTCCACCATTTAGATTTGTTGTAATATTTCCATCTGCACCATAAACTGCTATTGCTGAGTCTCCTGAAGCTGTAATTGTCCCATTTGTAAAGTTAAAAATTGAGTCATTGTAAACTCCTGTACTTTTATTCCCTACATTTATTATAGCTGTAGCTCCATTCATATTTGTCGTTGCATTGCTTAATGTTGTGATTCCTGAACTTCCATCTCCATTTACATTTATTACTCCATTTGTATGATTAAAAGTCCCATTATTTTCTGCTTGCACTCCTACATTAGATATTCCATCTAGGTTTATTGTAATTCCTCCAGTAGTTACAGTAGATGTTCCTCCTGTTATTGAAACTCCTGCATTTTGTGTACTATTTGCTGAAAAATTAAGTGATGAGTTTGTTCCTCCTGTTCCTAAAGTAAGAGTTCCTCTATCTACTCTTATTCCTGCATTATTTAAAGAGTGGTCGCCTATATTTATCTTATAATCTCTTAATGTATAATTTCCTAACGCATTTACAAGTATTCCCACAGCACCTTCTACTTTATCCGCTTGTCCGCCTGCCATGTTTCCTGTGGAATTAGTAACATTTCCTATTGATCCTAAATTTAAGTTTACTATTGAGTTTTGTAATTTAAAACTAGTGTGTGTAAGCTGGAATCCTACTGACTTGTCTCCTGTTAATTCTAGTGGAGAATTTAAAAGAACCTTAGAGTCCATCATATCTCCCACATTAGGATTAAGCATTACTCCCACAGAACTTTGTCCATTTAGATAAATTGTCCCATCATTTCTGAATATGGTTCCTCCTGTTGAGTTTCCCCCACGTGTTGCAAAGTTAGCAAGTATATCAGAAGTTCCATTTAAAGTTATACTTCCATAATTTTCAAAATAAAAATATCTATTATAACGACTCGCTGAATTTCCATCAGCATCTATTGTAGTGAAGATTATTCTTTGATAAGGATTTAGTCCTGTATATGTATCTCCTTGACTTGTCGTAGCACTCGTTTCTGCGTCTGTTGTTATCGTTCCATAATTTTTCATTCCAGAACCTGATGTGTAAGTTGAATGTGACTGTACCCCATATAAAATTGTTTTTTGACCTGACATATTTATATTCGTATCAGCGCCTAAAATCCATACAGAATCCTCTGTAGGAAAATTATGCGCGTCAGTATGAAATAACATCAAATAAGCAGAGGCCTTATCTCCCACACCTATAAAATTAATATCCATATTATTAATGTTAATTGTATGACTTCCAACTAGTTTCATTACAGCATGAGATGATCTTTGGTTTATCCAGTCAAAGTTTCTAATTCCATTATTAGTTTGAGTGTGAGCTGTACCTGTTAACCCTGTTGCTTGCGTATTATGAACACTTAAGTTGAAATTTTGTGCTGCTACTGTTGATAAACTTACAGCATCCAAAGTTCCTTTCCCTGCCTGACCTGTTAATACTTGCTGTGCCATCGGAGCCACTGATCCAGAAGAAGTAATCCATTGTGCATCTCCATTCCCAGAACCCGGAAAGGTAAGTGTCAAAGTCGGTACTGCTGCTATATTTATAGTAGTAACGTTTGGTGTTACTGGATTAAAAGGTTTTACTGCCATTGTTGGAAAAGATACCAATGATGGAGTTCCTACCACTGGAGGAACAAATGTTCCCGGTACCGTTACATCAAATGATAAATTAGGCATCGATGGTATTGTAGGAGGCGTAATAGTTAGAGCATTTGGTTTATTTGGAGATACCAAAGGCATTGATGGCTTTGTTACTCCTAATGTTATCGGCTCTCTACTTGGTTCTCTTACCTGAATACTTACTCCTAAATCTATTTCTTTAGGTTTTTGAAGTTCCAAATATGGTTTTCCCTGTAAGCCGCCTTTTAAACTACTTGTTGAAACATAATTTCCATTTTCATCATAATATCCCGACACATTTGAATGATAAATACCATTTTCTGAGCTGTTATCTACTCCTTTGGAATATTCTTCATAAAATCCGCTAAAAAATATCTGCCATTCTAAATATTCTGGCTTTACAATATAGTCACTTTGCTTATAAAGATCTTTTAATTCTTTATTTCTCTTATTTAAAACTTTTTCTATTAACTTATAATTCTGTTCATTTGATCTTCCTTTTTCTAAATTATTTACCATGCTAGTGAACATTTTATCATACTTACTAGATGCAGTAGTTGCTGCACCAGTATAAGAAGATATAATTGTATTTAGCGCTAGAAAACACATTAATAATTTTTTATTTTTTCTCATTTTATCTCCTTTTTTTAAATTTTATTGATTTCTTTATTCACCTTCCTTATATATATATTTCATTACAGCCTATTCAAAATAAATATTAAAAAATTATTCATTTTTAAAAATAAGCCAAGATTGAAGTATCAAAATAATTTTTAACACTACTTCTGAATATTTATTATTATTTTAATCTCACCAATGACATGTTAGTGTTCACTTTTACACTGTTATGTTTTGCTTTTCAACCCTTGTAATTAGAAATATTAATTAAATTTAAAATAAATGAATTAAAAATCTAATTATATATATATACATGATATCACTTACTAATCAAAATTCAAAATTATTTTTTCTAATTTAATTGAAAAAAAATAAAATATTAATTTTTGTGGTCTAAGACCATGTTGAAATTATAAACTTTATATGAGCTAATTACGTGTATATTATAGAATTCCATTCTAGAATAAAAAAAGAAAAAAAGATCTTTAAGATTTAAAATCACTTATCTTTTTTTCTTTAAAAATTTTCTATACAATAACATAATTGTTATACTTTTTAAGAGCATCATTCATCTTGTCTGTTATCAGCTCTATTTCCTCAAGTTCAAATACTCTACAAACAGCATTTTTACCTATTTTACTAGAATCTAAAAGGACATATGTCTTATCAGAGTTCTTTTTTACTATTCTTTTTTTATTTGCTTCTCTTAAATCATACGTACTTACTCCATTTACTTCACTATATCCATTTGCACCCAAAAAAGCACGACTAAAATGAAACTCTGAAAGTATTCTGTCTGTTAAAGACCCTACTGTGGATCCTAAATTTTTTATTATTTCTCCTCCTATAAGTATACATTCAAATTTAGTATCTTCTAACTGAGTTAATATCTGAGTATTAGTGGTAACAATTGTTATGTCTTTATTTTTTAGATATTTCACCATTAATTCTGTTGTTGTTCCTGAGTCGATATACACTGTTTCACCATTCTGTATAAGAGATGATGCATACTTTGCTATTCTTTCTTTAAATTTTACATTCATAAGCTTTTTTGACACCACAGGTACTTCTTTAGAATTTCTTTTTAGTTTAATTGCTCCCCCATGAAGTAAAATAATCTTTCCTTCATCTGATAATATTTTCAAATCTCTTCTTATTGTTGATTCTGAAACTTCATATAAGATATCTATAAAATGTTCTAAATATACAATTTCCTTTTTTTCCAGCTCATCTAGTATTCTTTTTTTTCTTAGGTAAGGTATCAATTATTTTCTCCTTTTTTTCCTAATGATATCATATTATTTTTTTATTATGAAATTATTTTTAAAAAAGTCCATTTACTTCTTCATATGTAGGCATAGAATCCTGTGCTCCTACTTTCGTAACAGTTACAGCACTTACCAATGAAGCAAATTCAGCTGCTTCTTTATAAGGTAAATCATTTAATAACTTATAAGCAAAAGCACCTATAAATGAATCTCCAGCACCTGTTGTTTCTACTACTTTCACCTTCTTAGCTTTTATATGCAGTTTCTCTTTCCCGTCATATAATAAGCTTCCATTTTCTCCCAAAGTTATTATTAGTAAATCTTTTATTTTTTTATATAATTCTTCACAATTCTCCTCAGAAGATTTAAAATTATTAATTTCTTTATTCAAATAAAAAGATGCTTCAGTTTCATTTACAACAAGGCAGTTCACCTTTGCTAGGACCTCTTCTCTAATTTCATAAGCAGGTGCAGCATTTAATATAATATAAGTATTGTGTTTACTTGCAAGATTTATGATATATTCTACTATATCTATTGGTATTTCCATTTGAAGTATTATTAATTTTGCACTTATGATCTCACTTTTTATTTTATCTACATCTGAATTTGTAATATCATAATTTGCTCCTCTGGTAATTGTTGCTATAAGTTTTCCATCATCAAATACATTTACTATTCCCATACCAGTACTGCTTTCCTTTGATATTTTCACATAATCTGTATTTACATTATATTTTTGTAAATTTAAAAGTAGTTCATCACCAAATTTATCATTTCCAATACAACCAACCATAAGAGTTTTACTGCCTAACTTTGAAAGCTGTACTGCTTGATTGGCCCCTTTACCGCCTCCACACATTGTTATACTATCAGCTACAAATGTCTCACCTATTTTAGGGAGCCTTTTTTGCTTTAAAATAATATCATAATTTAAGCTTCCAATGATAACTGCTTTTTTCTCTTTCATATTACCACTCCTAATTTACATTTTTCTTACTCTTTATGCTTTGCTTAATCTTGAAACTTTTATAGATGATATTTTATTTTGTATTATCTCAAAACAAGCTGCAATCACTATTATAATCCCTGTAGCAATATATTGCCAAAACGAATCCACACCAACTACTATTAATCCCACTCTTAGTGCTGATAATAATATTGTCCCTAATATTGTTCCCAGCATTGTACCTTTACCACCCATAAGGCTCGTTCCGCCCACTGCTGCTGCTGCTATAGCATTCAACTCATATCCTTGTCCTGCTGTGGGTTCTCCTGTACCTAATCTTGCCAGTAAAACCATTCCTGCTAAAGCTGCACCTATTCCACAAAAAGCGTATGCAAGCATCTTATTAAAATCTACATTTACCCCTGATAATTTTGTAGCTTCTTCGTTACTTCCTAGTGCGTAAATATAATTACCAAATCTTGTATATTTCAATATAATCCACATTAAAATTCCAACTATAAATAATAATAATACAGAAGATGGTATAAATCCAAAAATATCTCCATCAAGTGCATGTCTAAAACCTTCCGGTATATCTAATATAGGCCACCCACCTGTTATTATGTATGCAACCCCTCTATATATACTCATAGTACCCAAAGTAGCTATAAACGGCTGTAATTTTACTTTTGCCACTAAAATACCATTTACAAGACCTAAAGAAAAACCTAATATTATTCCAATAGTAAAAGCTAAAAAAGGATTTACTCCTGATACTAATAATTTCCCTACACTAACTATAACTATTGCAAATGTTGAGCCAATTGAAAGGTCTATTCCTCCTGTTATTATTGCTAATGTAATACCTACTCCAAGTAGCCCATTTATTGTACTTTGCTTTACTATATCTACAATATTATTAGAACTCAGGTATATAGGATCTATCAGCGAAAATACTATTACCATCATTATTAATGCAGCTACTATACCTGATTCTCTTCCCAATTTTATATTCTTCATTTATTCCCTCCTATTGCATAATTAAGAATGCGTTCCTCTGTAAACTCTGTGTAATCTAGTTCCTTTTGTTTTTTCCCCTCATTCATTATTATCACTCTGTCACTCATTCCTATAATTTCAGGCAATTCGGAGGAAACCATAAGAATAGACTTCCCCTGCGCCACTAATTCTTCCAAAAGTCTATATATTTCTGCCTTAGCACCAACATCCACTCCCTTAGTAGGCTCATCTAAAATAAATATCTCTGCTTCTGTAGATAACCATTTTGCAATTACTACCTTTTGCTGATTTCCTCCGCTTAAATTAAATGTTTTATATAATGGATCTTTTGGATTTAGATTCATTTCTTCTATAAAATGCTCACTATTTTTTATTTTCTTTTTATGATTAATAAATCCATATCTTGTAAATTTTCTGAGACAACTAAGTGCTATATTTTCCGCATTATTTAATTCCTTTACAAAACCTTGCTTTTTTCTATCTTCTGGTATTAGTGCCATATGATTTTCTACCGCATACTTAGGAGTTTTTAATTCTATCTCCTTTCCTTTTACAAAAACTGTTCCTTTATTCTTTTTGTCAGCTCCAAAAATAGTTCTCATTACATCTGTTCTTTTTGATCCTACAAGTCCAAAAAAACCTAATATCTCTCCTTTATGTAAATCAAAACTTATATTATCAAAAACTCCATTTTTAGTTAAATTTCTAACTTCTAATACTATTTCATTTTTTACACATCTCTTTTGATTTCTAACTGCAAACGCAGCCACGTCTCTTCCAACCATACTTTTTATTAGAATTTCCTGATTAATCTCTTTTGTTTCAAAAGTATTTACATATTTTCCATCTCTCAATACGGTTACTCTATCTGATACTTTAAAAATTTCATCTATCCTATGACTTATGTATAAAATTGTTATTCCTTGTGCTTTAAGCTCCCAAATTATATTCAATAATGTATCTACTTCATTATTAGATAAAGACGAAGATGGCTCATCAAAAGATATTATTTCAGCTTTATGATATAGAGCTTTAGCTATAGCAATCATCTGCATTTCTCCAGCACTTAGACCATTTACTGAATCTTCACTTCTAAACTTACAATTAAGTCTTTTTAATATCACATTTGCCTCTTTATGTAGTTTCACATGATCTACAAATATTCCTTTTTTAGGTTCATATCCTAAAACTATATTCTGTCCAACTGTAAGTTCTGTAACTAAACTAACTTCTTGATGCACTTTTGCAATACCACATTTTATCGCATCATGTATATTTTTAAAATTAACTTTTTCTCCTTTTACATATACATCTCCATCATATGCACTATAAACACCATGAAGTATATTTAACAGGGTTGATTTTCCAGCTCCATTTTCTCCTAATAGTGCATGAATCTCCCCCTTTTTTACATTGAAATTTATACTATCTAGTGCTTTTACTCCTGGAAATCGCTTTCCTACATTATCAAATTTTATTATTGAATTATCCATTTTCACACCTGCCATTATAATTTACTGTCTTTTAAAAAACTGGTTCTTTCCAGCTAATTATTTTTTCTGCCGGTTCATTTACATTTGTGCTGTCTATTAATGCTTGCGGAGTCCATATTACTCTTGGAAGCTGTTGTCCTCCTAAAGTTCTTAAAGCCATTTCTACAGCTATCTGTCCTTTATACTTTGGAAATGAATCTACAGTAGCATCTAACTCTCCTTTTTTTATAGAATCGTAAGCTTCCTTGGTTCCATCTACTCCTACCACTAAAATATCTTTTTTAGAAGCATTTATGGCCTCTTGAACTCCTAAAGCCATCACATCATTATTACAGAATATGGCTTTTAAGTTCGGATATTTTTTTATCCATATTTCAGCCAAATCTTTAGCTTTTGCTCTGTCCCAGTCTGCATTTTGCTTTTCTACTATTTTTATACCAGGAGAATTTGATTTCATCCAATTCTCAAAACCAAGTGTTCTTTGTCTCGCAGCAAAGGCTTTAGGCATACCTATAACAATAGCTACTTCACCTTCCCCACCTATTTTCTTAGAAATCCACTCAGCTGCTAATTCACCATTCATTATGGCTTTTGGTCCCACGAATATATCTGCATTTTTTATAATTCCATCATTGACATTAATTACAGGTATATTATTTTTCTTTGCTTTTTCTACACCAGGTACTAAATTCCCATCAGAAATAGGTGATAATAATAATGCTGTATATTTTTTATTAATCATATCTTCCACAATAGAAAGCTGCCCTTGCTCATCACCCTCTCCCTGTGCAGATTTCATATCAAGAGTCACATTATATCCTTTTTCTTTAAATTTTTGTGCCCCCAATTCTTCTCCCTCTTTTAGAGTTCTCCAATACTCATTTTCAAAAGCCTTCGCTACTGATCCCAGCTTTATTTCTCCCTCAACTTTAGGCATTGCTCCTAGTTTTTCTCTTATTTCACTAAAATCCACACCATTTGGATCTGTATCAGGATTAAAAGCTCCTGTTTGTTGCTGTTTATTTCCACCATCTGCTTCTTTATTTTTGTCTGAACATGCTGTAAATAATACTGATGTTATAAAAACTAACGTTAATAATTTTACTAATCTTTTCATTATATCCTCCTACATTACTAAATTTTAATATAAATTCTAAAATTATCTTTAAAATCCTAGTTATTTCAAACACTCTAACAAAATATCTTGAGCTTTTACTGCATTATTTTCACTTATTATTTCTTCTATTTTACCCATACCTATTTTACCCACTAAACTCTCTATTTTTTCATAGACTTCTATATTTTTTCTAACTTCATCCAAGCCATTTTCTCTTATAGGAAATGTATCAAAATAGATAACCCCATCATAAGAATATTTTTTCAAATAATATATAAACTCTAAAGTTTTTATAAATGTTATACTCCCTGTTATTAATCCATCATCATTTAACCCATGTCCATCATTCATATGTACACCATAAAGTTTTTTTCTTTCAGCTGCTAGTGCCAAACCATACGCAGGATTCTCTCCCTTCATTAACATATGACAGTAATCTAGTGTTACACCAATATTTTCTTCTTCTACTTCACTAACCATTAAAAGTGTAGTTCCTATACTTGAAATCATTGAAAATGCTCTTGGTTGGAATGGCTTATATTCTATACTTATTTTCACATTTTTATTATAAGTAGCAATTTCTTTAAATGCACTTACTAACTGAGCCCATACTTTTTCATAAGGAATTTGAAATGAATAGTCAAATCCATCATATCCAAGCCATATTGTAACTAAATCAGCACCTAATTTCTCAGCCATATCTACAGCTTCTATACATAATTTTTTTGCCTGATTAGATATTTCATTGTTACTATTCCCAAGTTCCCCATTTTTATACTCATCTCTAAATCTTAAAGCTAAACCATTTACTTTTATGTTCTTCTCCTCTAAAAGATTTTTTAATTCTTCAAAGTTAATATTTTCAAAATGTTCAGGATAGTTTAAATCTACATGTGCTACTTTTTCAATTTCAGAAATTTCTTTTATAATGTCTAATGTTGTTTTTCCTCCACTTTTAAAACTATTAATTCTTGCTGCAAATTTCATATAAATATCTCCTCTCATAATAACTGCTTATTACTAACGTTATAACTCGTTTTTATTTTTTGTCAATATTTTTTATTTTTTTTAAATTATTTCCATTTATTTTCATGTTATAAAATGAAAAAACATGATATTTTTTGAAATAAAACTTTTTTACTTAATATTTATGAATTTAAACCCTTTATTTTAAGGGAATCCTTTATTTACATATTTTTTATATTTTCAAAAATCCTAATTTAAGCCATTAAATACACTACAAAAAACTAAACTATTTTTTCAATAAAAAAAATAATAAAATAAGATATTTTTTTGTATATTTACTTTATTGTATCTTGATTTTTTATCATTATTTAATCGTCTATTGTTTAAATCCATTATAAATTTCACAATATATTTTTAATTATTTAAAGATCTCTATCAAACTTTTATTCTATGCTATTTTTAAGATTTTTACATATCAAAATCACCTAAACTATAAAATCACGCAACATAAGCATTTTCATTTTCAAAAAATAAAAATATTCTAATAACTTTGTAATTTTTCAATACAATGATATAATTACTAGGCTTTTTATTTTTTTAATTAACAATTCTACCTCTCCTTTTAGAACAACAATTGCTTTCAAATTATAATAATTAAAATAAAGCAAATAAAAAAACACATCAAATTACTGAAATCGATGTGTTTTAATATGTTCCTAGTTACCAAACTTTTTCATTACTTAAGTTACTAAATATCTATTCTTTTTATTTATTAATAAGGAACTACAAAAGTTCTTGGATTTACTTTATGTACTTTTTCTTCTCTATAAAATACACTATTTTTATCTTTCGAGTAAAAACCACCTAAAATCTCAAAACTTTTTAAATCAGCCCCTTCTAATCTTACTCCTTGATAATAAATATTATTTTTATCTTTTGAATAATATGAAGAATAAGGAATATTTGTATCAAAAATCTGAAATGTTTTTATATCAGCTCCTTTAACTAATATATATCCATAATAAATATTATTTTCATCCTTAAAATACCCATTTTTCATTACTTCAAAAGTGTTAGGATCAGATTCTTCTAACTTATGCGAATAATAATAAACAGTATTTTTGTCTTTAGACAATGGAAAATCCAATATAGTAAATGTTTTTACATCAGCACCTTCCAATAAACTATCAAGCATATAAATAATTTTTTTGTCCCTCACATATTCTTCATTAATTACAGTAAAACTTGAAGTATCTAAATTTTCTAATTTTACAAAACCTATATAACGACTATTATTATCCAGATACAAATATACATTATCTTTATCTTTGTAGTAATCTCCTGTTATTTGTTCAAAAGAAGCACAGTCCATTTTCTCAATTTCTTTAGAAAAAACTCTTTTTATGTAATAGCCGCACTCTCGACTTCCTAAAGCGAATACTTGAACAACAAAAGATAAAAATAACATAGAAATGATTATTTTTTTCATAAAAACTCTCCTTATTGTTTACTTTTCTTGATTTTTTAAGTTATCAATTAGAAACGAAAATGTTTTTAAAACATCTGCCTTTAAATCACTTTCTCCTTTATTAGCACACCATTCAAAAACACTTCCTCTTAAAACTGATAAAATTGACCTGTAAATATAACCTGCATCATACTTTGAATCAAATTCTTTTACAGCTATAGCCTCATTAATAAGTTCTGGTAAAAGCAACAAAACTCCAGGGGGAGGGGCAAAAAGTGGGTTTTTAGCCGCTAAAACTATAAAATAGCCACAAACTTTATATCCATAGCGTATTACATAATCAATATATAAATTGGATATGAACATAATCTTTTCAATAGAAGATTTATTTTCCATCTCTTTTAAAAAAATCTCCTCACCTTCTTTTACAGCATTTTCACGAATCATGACAAGAAGATTTTCTTTTGACTTTATTTGATGATAAAAAGATCCATAAGAAACTTCAGCTAAAGTGCAAATTTTTCTGATTGAAATATCTTCAAAATTATTAGTCAAGAGTAGTTCTTCAGCAGCCTCCATTATTTTAGTTTTAGTTACATTATTTGACATGTTTTATCCTCTCAAGTATTTTTTTTTAATTATAACATAATATTGTTAAATTTAAAAATGTGTTGACATAATTTTGATATTATAATATCATTAGATCAATGATCTAGACCGATGATTTAATACATCAGAAGTTAGTATTTACTCATATTTCGGTTTATTGTATCAAATAATTTTAAGAAGGAAGTGAAGGAATGAATAAAAAAATTTTCAGTTTAGTTAGTACAATCGCTCTAACGTTGTCAGTATCATCTTATGCTGATAGTACAGCAAAATCTAATTCTTATTTATCTGCACCAACTTATGGAATAACGCATTTTGATTCAAGTCAATCAGATATGTTTCCATATGCTGTAAAAAGTGGAGAATTTAATGTAGATTTGAAAAAGTATCCACAGGTAACAGGAGGACCAGTAAATATAATTACTTTAGCTTCTACATCAAAAGATTATATGTGGGGAGTATCTAGCCAAGGTGTTACTTATATTAATGTTGCAGATGGAAATTTTAAAGAAGTTTCACGTTTTAATTTTCCAGGAGTAAAAGTAGTCACTGCTGATATGGAGAATAAAATTTTAAGACAAAACTTTACTAGCGTTGATCAAGTAGAAAAAGCAGTAAAAAATGTATATGGTTTCGATTTTTATCGTTTATACAATGGTATATATAGTGTTGTAGACAATCAAAACGTTGTTTATGCAAATTTTGGAACAACTTCAATTAAAATTCAAGCCCTTGGTTTAAAAAATCCTAAAGATCCTAAATCAGGTATTGTAGCATTAAGAACTTTAGATGTTTCAAAATTTCTTGATAAAGATGAACTTATTGCTGGTTTAGGTATGACTTATGATGGGAAATTAGTCATAGCTGGCGGTCATTCAATTACAGTTATTGACAGAGATTTTAAAGAAGCTCCTCAAACTGTAAAATTTGATAGTGATGAAAATGCAACAAACTCTATTGCTGTGGATGAAAAAAATGGTATTTATCTTGCTACTGATAAATATATGAGAAAAGTAGTTTGGACGGGTACAAAGCTATCACAAGATGAAAAAGATGGTGCTTGGAAGTCAGAATATGAAACTAGTGAAGAACCACCTGCAATAAAAGTAGGAAAAGGAACAGGATCAACACCTACTTTAATGGGATTTGGAGACGATGAAGATAAATTAGTAGTAATAACAGATGGAGCCGAAAGAATGAATATAGTAGCATTCTGGAGAGATAAAATTCCTGCTGGATTTAAGCAACAAGCTGGAACAAAATCAAATCGTATAGCAGGTCAAATGCAAATAACAGCTGGTTTACCTAAAAATACTAAATGGGTTCAATCAGAACAGTCAGTGGTAGTAAAAGGATATGGTGCATTTGTAGTTAACAATATGATTCCAGAAGCTCCAAAAGATAAATTAGTAGCACTTTTATCTATAGGACCTGTTATAGATACACCACATGGTGCTGAAAGATTAGAATGGAACCCTAAAACACATTCATGGAAGTCAATATGGGTAAGGTCTGATGTGACATCTATAAGTACAGTTCCTTCATTAAGTGGTCCTTCAAATATAGTATTTATAAATGGGTATTATAAAGATTCGGGATGGGAAGTTACTGGTATGGATTGGAATACTGGAAAAACAGTACATAGATCAATATTTGGAAAAGATAACTTTGGTAATGGAGCTTATGCTATTATGCAATTTTTACCAAATGGTGATTTGTTATTTAACAGTATAGCAGGACCAATTAGAATAGACTTTAGTAAATAGTTTTATTTACAGATAGTTTCTAAAAATTATAAATAAACTCTTTTAGAATGTTGAATTTTCATATTAGTATGAAATAAACTTATTTTAAAAGAGTCAAAATAAAATATCATTTAAGATTTTTTATAGTTAAAAAATCTACTATATTAAAATTTGTGTTAAAAGTAAGACACTAAATTTTTTATAACAAAAAGCTAACATAAATTTGGGTAACTAAACAAAAATTATGTTAGCTTTTTTAGTTCTAATTATTTGAGTTAGTTATCAAATATAGTATCTTTCTTTTACTTAATTAATAATTTCCACTTCCTTTCATACTAATTATGTTCTCTAATATATTGTTATTTTGTATTTTTTACAATAATAATTTGTATTCCAATAATTCATTTTTATTATTTAAAGATAAATACAATCAATGCATCAGTTTTCTTCATTATATTAAATAAGAAAATATAGAAATAAATTCTTTATATGAAATTTTATTCATTTGACTTTAATAGTTTTTTTCTATATAATGTATTACATTCTATTTACTTAAAAATATCAATTTTTACTTGTTTTGTATATTGAAAATTATTATATATTTATAAATGTACACACAAAATTAATTTGTCTTACAAAAATACATTCAAATAGAATGAATAATTATTCTATATTTAGCTTATGAAATAAATGAAACTTTTTAAATTAAATAATAAGGAGGTTCTAGAAGTAAAGTTGTAAATAAAAAGTATCATAAATTTTAAATTTAAAAAAATATCAAAAGGAGAACAATGAGAAAAAATACAAAATTATTAATGAGTTTTCTGGCAGTTAATGCAGTAGTCTCTTCTTATACAGGTGCAGCTACTGCAACCATAAAATACGACAATATATATGACAAAATAACCAAGAACTTAAAAAGTGGAAAATCAAATGATGAAAATTATAAACTAATAGAAAAAGTCTTAAATAAAAGAAATAAAGAATTAAAAGATCTTTATATACAGGGAGATTATATTGTAAAACCTGAATACTTAGAATGGCAAATATTTTTTAGTGGATTTTATAGTGAAAGAAATGGAGGAGATAATACATTTGAAAATGCTGAACTTCATTCTGATCCAAATTATCAACAAAAAGGATATTATAACTCAGCTGGTGAGTATATCTATTACCGAACAGGGAAAAGGTAAGCCTTATGCTCCTGCACAAGAGCCTAGAGAGATAAATTTAGGGACTTCAATACCTATGAAGGGAATAACTAGAGAAGACTTAAATTTAAGTATAAGTCCTGTTGGAGAAATTAATATTAATCCTGGTAATTTTATTATTAGTACTCCTACCAGTTTTAGTATACCTCCAGTAAATCCAGTATCATTCCAGCCAGTTCAACCAGTAATAAGTTTACCTAGTTTAGCTGCAATACCTTTAATTTCAATAGGTGGTGCGGGTGGTGCAAATAGTGGTGGACAAACAGGCTTTTATGCTTCAGGAGATCCTGATAGAAACTCAATATTTTCACAAATGGATCTAACAGGTGGAACAATAGAAGCTAATACAAGTGGAGTTGTGGGAACTTACTCTTACACTTTAGCAAACGTAACAGGACAAGCTGCACAGGGAACAACTTTAACAGGTTCAGCTGTACCAACTGGAGCATATGCTGGTTCAGTAACTGGAACACAGGCAATTTTAAAAACAATAGATAATGCTGTATCGAGATATGGTGCGGATATAACTTTAGGTGGTGGAGTAGCAACACCAAGTTATTTAGAGCAAATTCTTCACTATGACGAACACTATATAACTGCTTCTTATTGGAAGACTATTGATCAATTAGTTTCATCTGGATTTGTTTCGGCAACAGAAGGAAATGAATTTGCTAGCAAGTATTTAGATACTTCTATTGGAGATACAAGAACAAATAAATATCTTCAGTACACTGTAAATACAGGAAAGTGGAACTTAAAAGGAAACTCTGTATTAGCAATGAATATACAGGCTCATGGTGCAAATTCTGCTGGTTGGACTGCAAATATCACATTTGAAAATAAAGGAAGTATCACTGGTTTATATGAATCTGTAAATGGAATTTCTCCTCAAAGACATATAGCATTTATGTTTACAGAGGGAGCGAACTTATATAGATATCAGGTAGTAGATAACTCTGGACTTGTAGAAATGAGAGCTCCTGAAAGTGTAGCTTATTCATTATATAATGTTAGTACAGGGCTAAATGGAAAATTTATTTTGATGAATAATAATGAAGTAAAACTATATGGAAAAAATAATGTAGGTATTTATACAAGAGGACAAGTCGGCGGTTCAGTTGCAAATGCTCAAATTAAATTATTTACTCCAATAACAGTTTTAGGAGATGAAAGTATAGGAGTAGATATAGAAAGACAACTAAACTTTGCTAATTCTAAAATTAAAGTAGATGTGGGAACAGAAGATACTAGACAAGCAACAGCAAGTGCAACTGGTGTAAATGGATTAGAAAATAGTGGAGAAAGTGGTAAAACTGGGTATAGTAATCTATTTACAGATAATGGAGTTGGAATATATGTTAATATGACCTCTTCACCTGGAGCTTTCACACTAAAAGATTATGAAGTAAATATAGGGGCGTTTTCTCAAAATAGTATAGGTCTTAGAGTAGAAAATGGAAATGTTACTTTAGGAAATAATATAGCTGACACAACTACTAAACACTCTATAATAAGTGATGGTGGAATTGGAAATATTTTAGTGGCTGGTGTTGGCACTAACTCTATAATTACAGTAGCTTCTGGTACAAATTTGGAATTAAAAAATGGAAATTCACAAGTAGGATTGTATGCTAATACTGGTTCAGCTATAACAAATGCTGGGATACTAACTGCAAGTGGAGATGGAACTAAAGGGGTTGTTGTTGATACTGCAAGTACTTTCACTAACACTGGAAGTTTAGATATAAATGGAGGAGTATATACAAATCCTTCAAATAATAAAATAGGTACTGTAGGAATTGCGGTTAGAAATGCTGGTTCATCTTTTACTTCTACAGCTGCAGGTAGTAATGTGACTGTTGATGTTTCAGGAAAAGAGTCAACTGGTCTATTTACAGATACTGGAACAATTAATATCGCAAATGGAAATATAAAAACTTCTGATGGTGCATTTAACTTATACTCAAAAGGAAGTACAGGAAAAATCACATTATCTAACAGTACACTTGAAGCTGGACAAAGATCACTATTGTTTTACAACGAAACTGGCGGAACATTCAATTTAAATAATGTAAATGCCACTGTTACAGGTGCTACAAACGCCACAGATAGAGGAACTGCTTTTTATTATGTAGGAGTGGGAACTCTTCCTGCTTTAACAACAGCAGGTTTATCTAGTTATTTTTCAACAGTTTTCAATAATACAGCTGGAAATCTAACACTAAATATGGATTCTGGTTCAAGATTATTTATTGTAGATAATGTTTCTATTGATTTAAGCGTTACTGCCACTCCTCTGGGAACAATAGCTGGCGGACCAACAGTAAATGGTTCAGATTACAAGACATATATGATGTATAAGAGTTTATTGGGTATAGATCAAGCAGTTAACTTAGATTCATCAACAGATGCATACCATGAGCTGGAAATAGCTACATCTAGTATTACTAATAATGGACAAACAATAACAGGTACTCTTGCAGGACAGGCAGCTATAGCACAAGAAAATGGAATGACAACTAATGTCCCACCAACAGCATTACCAAGATCAACAGTAACTCTTACAAATAATGGTGGAATTTTTTCATTAAGTGGAGCAAATTCTGTAGGGATGTATGCAAGTAATGGAGAAATTTATAACAAAGCAGCTGGAAAAGTAAATATAACAGGAGATAACTCAATAGGAATTTATGCTACAAATGGTACTAAAGTAGAAACTTTTACTGGAACAGAAATAAATATAGGCAAAAATGGTGTGGGAATATTTGCTGAAGGATATAAACAAGGAGCAGCTCAAGTATATGGAAACGGAGAATTAGATATAAAAAATAATGGTCTAATAAAAGCAGGAACTGGGAATGGAGCATTTGGAATATATCTTAATAATAACTCTGGAGTTCCAATAGCAAATTCAAAACTTGACTTATCTACTGGTACAGTTGACATGACAAATTCTGAAGGTGGAATAGCTATTTTCGCAAATAAAGGAACTGTAATTGATTCTGGTTCCACAATAACTGTAGGAAAAAACGGAATAGGACTTTATGCCAATGATAGTAATGTAAATCTAAGTGGTTCTACTATTAATTTAAATGGAGACAACGCACTAGGATTGTACTTAGATGGGACTACATCTTTTTTAGGAACTGGGACAATAAATATCTCAGGACAAAATACAGTATTATTTAATATGGCTTCAAGTGGAACAGTTTCAAATAACTTTAATGTAGGAACTGTGGCTGCTGGTTCATCATATACACTAGGAAATATAGTTAATGGAATATTTGAATATACAGGAGCAAGTACTTTAGCTTCTAACGGAACATTAGTATCTGGAGTAAACTCTGCGGTATTTTTAAATGGTTCTTCTATTACAGCTAACTCTGGAGCTATAGGAGTAGCAGCTATAGCTTTAGATGGACAGTATACTGGTTCTAGTTCTTTACCATCAGGGATGAGCTCTAATATAGATGGAGAAAATAATGGCTCAATAGTATTAGGTGATAGTTCTGTCGGATTATATGGAAAAAATGATTCCAGATTAAGTAATTTAAATGTTATAACTATGGGTGACAACTCTGCAGGGATGATGACTTCTGGAGTAAACTCATTAATTACAAACAATGGAGTAATAACTTTAGGATCAGGTTCACAAGGTATGTTCCTAAAAGATGGAACAAATATTACAAATTCGGCTGGTGCCTCTATAATAAGTACTGGAACGAACGCTGTAGGTATATATGCTGATAATATTTCAGCCCCAATACTAAATGATGGAACAATTCAACTTTTAGGTGATAAATCTATAGGAATATATACAAAAGGTGCAAGTATTAAAACAATAAATAATACTGGAACTATAGAAGTAGGTAATTCTAGCAATATAAGTGATCCTAGTATAGGTGTTTTTAGTGATAATGCAGGTGATACTATAACAAATAGCGGAACTATAACTTCTGGTGTAAACTCTATAGGGATTTACAGTGAGGGTGGAACTATAAATCAAAATGGAATTTCAAATATAGGTGATTCAGGAGTAGGGCTTTATTCTTCAAATGGGACTGTGAATATAAATGGAACTTCTGCCTTTAACTTTGGAACAAATGGAGCAGTAGGAGTCTATGCTACTAATTCAGCTGTGACAAATGGAGCAACTATGAATATAGGTAATAACAACTATGGATTTGTACTAACAAATGGAACCTTTATAAATAATGCTTCTAATATAACACTTGATAACGACTCAGTATTTGTGTATAGATCGGGACTTGGGGCTGTAACAAATGGGGCTGGCTCAACTGTAACAATGAATGGTTCAAATAATATAGGATACTACATAGTAAATAGTGGAAACATCACTAATGACGGTATTATTACTGGAACAATTGGTTCAAATAATGTTGGAATTTATAACACTGGCGGAAATATTATAAATACAGGAACTGTAAGCGTAGGAGCTTCTGATTTACAATTCATAACAGATGTACATGGAAAAATTTCTGTAGATGCTGCAAATAGCAAATATGCTGTTGGATTATATGGAGAAAACTCGACAATTATAAACTCTGGAACTGTAAATATAGGCGCAGGTGGAATAGGAATAACTACTAAAGGTGGTACAGGAACGAATACTGGAACTATAATAGGTACAGGTGATTATACAAGAGGAATGTATACAGAGGGTGGAACTATAACAAATACTGGAGCTATATCAATTACTGGAAATGATGTTATGGGAATGGCTGGAAATGGAGCAGGTTCAAACGTTATTAACTCTGGAACTATAACAGTTACAGGAGATAGAGCAATAGGAATATTTGGAAATTTAGGGGCTATAATTACAAACTCTGGAACTATAACAGCAACAGGATCAGAAGTCCTTGGAATTGTTTTATCTCAAGGTGCAACTTTGAATAATACTGTAAATGGAGTAATGATAATAAATGGAATTACTTCTGGAAATTTCGGAAGTACAGTAGGTATAACATATCCAACACCGACTATAATAAATTCAGGAGTAATAAAAATAGCAGAAAAATTTGAAACTGATGGAATAAATGTAATAATAAAAGTAGATCCAAGTACAGTAAAAGTACCAACAAGTGAAAATATAGCATCTGGTAATTATAATTCAATATCATCAGGAGCAGAATACTTAATATCAAATGCTGTACACTTTGAAGCTCCATCATTTAATATAACAGCACCATTACAAATATCTGGTAATTTTGCTGAAGGAACAAATGTAGGGAAATATAAGTTAGAAGACCTAATAATACCAGATTCAGGTCATGGAATAGATTCTGGAATTGTACCTGTAATGAGTAAATCATTAACATGGAGAGCAACTCCTGTATCAAATGATTCTGGAAATGTTGATATTTGGATGGAAAAAATATCTTATAATGACTTTACAGATGGACTATGGTTTGAAGATTTTGGACGTGCATTGGATTCTAAATATATTGGTGCTACAGGTGATGCAATGGCAATATACGATAAGATAGATATGATTGAAAGTGAAAAAGACTTTAGACATTTAATGGCTGGTCTTGCAGGAAATGTATACGCTAATCTAAACCAAAGAGAAGAAGATATAGCTAATGCATTTGAAAATTCATTAAATTTATTACAAGATTCAAAAAATAACACAAAAGAAAATGTAAAAGTAAATATCATAGTAGGAAAAGGAAAAAATAAAGAAGATACAGATGGTGTAGTAGGATATGACTATTCTACTGCTGGAGTACTAGGTTTAAGGGAAGTAGAAAGAACTTATAAACACACATTTGGCTATTCATTAGGTTATTTACATACAGGTTTTGAATTTAATGATGGAAACAATAGTGAAGAATGGGTAGACACAGTTCAATTAGGAGTACATAATAAATATAAACAAGATGATTGGACATTAAAAAATGATCTTACAGGAAGAGTAAGTATGCACAATATTGATAGAAATGTAGATTGGGCATCTCCAACAGGAAGATCAGAAATGAATGGAATTTTCGAAACTTATAGTATAACAAGTGATAATAAGCTTGGAAAAGAAATATTAGGTGGTAAAAATGGCAGTATTACACCTTATGCAGGAATAAAAGCAATGTATGTAACAAGACCATCATTTGAAGAAGAAGGACTAGAAAAATTACAAGTAGAAGGAAATGATGCATGGAGTGTAAAACCAAAAGTGGGAATAGAATTAAAAGCATCAACAAATGAAAGTGAAAATGGTTGGAAATTAAAAGGTACATTAGACTTCTCATATGAATATGAACTTGCTGATTTAAATGAAAGAGAAAAAGCAAGATTAGTAGCAATAGAAGATGGGTATCATGATTTATCAAAACCAGAGGATGAAAATGGAAGGTTTAAAACAAAAGCATCTGTAGGTGTGGAAGTAGAAGATAGATATGGAATATTCTTAACAGGAGAATATAATATAGGTGATAGTAAGCAAGATGATTATAGAGCTGGAGTCACATTAAAAGCAGTATTTTAGATTATCTGTAACAAATCTATAATAAAATAAAAATTCAAGAGGAAACTATCTTAAAAATAAATGATCTCCTCTTGATATTAAATAAAAAATTTTTTGGGAATGTTTAGAGTGTTCCAATTTCTATATAAATTTAAAGAAATTTATTTCACTAAAATTTTGACCAATAAAATAAATTGTTTTATAACAAAAAGCTAACATAATTTATGCTTAATTGCATGAATTTATGTTAGCTTTTTTGATTCTAATTATTTTTTTCTATATTTATTGGCTTAAAATACTGCCTTCAACGTAACTCCAGCTCTATAATCATCCTCATTGTTATTCCCTATGCTATATTCTCCTGTTAAAAATATTCCATATCTGTTCTCTATCTCCGTCCCTATTATCGCCTTTGTTTTTACTACTCCTCTATTTTCTTCTGGCTTTGATAATTTATGGTAACTGTCTTCTATTGCTGTTAAACTCGCATATTCTCTTTCATTTAAATCTGCTAATTCATAACCATAAGATATATCTAGTGCTCCTTTTAATTTCCAACCATTTTTACTTTCATTTGTTGATGCCTTAAGTTCTATTCCCACTTTTGGTTTTACACTCCAAGCATCATTCCCTTCTACTTCAAGACTTTCCAATCCACTCTCACTAAATGTTGGTCTAATCATATATGTTGCTTCTAGTCCACCATACGGAGTTATACTTGCATTCTTTCCTAATGATAACTCACGTCCAAAGTTATTATCACTTGTTATACTATATGCTTCATATTTTCCATTCATTTCTGATCTACCTGAATTTTCCCAATCTATATTTCTGTCTATATTATGTATACTTACTCTTGCTGTTAAATCATTTCGTAAAATCCAATCATTTGATCTATACTTATTATGTGCTCCTAACTGAATTGTATCTGCATCTTCTTCACTATTATTTCCATCATTAAATTCAAAATTTGTATGTAAATAACCTAATGAATATCCAAATATATGCTTATAAGTTCTCTCTACTTCACGTAAAGCTAATACTCCTGTTGTTTCATAGTCATATCCTACTACACCATCTGTTTTTTCAGTTAATGTTCCTTTTCCAACTATGATATTTACTTTCACATTTTCTTTTGTGTTATTTTTTGAATCCTGTAATAAATTTAATGAAGTTCCCAGTACTCCAGCTATTGTTTCTTCTCTCTGGTTCATATTAGCATATACATTTCCAGCTAAACTTCCCATTGTCTTTTTAAACTCTGACTCTGATGCTATACCATCTATTTTATCAAATATTCCCCCTGCTTTTCCGCTAGCATCTTCATATTTTTCATCTAATTTTTTTCCAAATTCATCATACCAGTTTCCCTTCATTAGATCTTGGTATTCAATCTTCTGCATCCATATATCCACATTTCCAGCAGAATTTGTTACCGGTGTTGCATCCCAAGTATAAGACTGACTTATTATAGCTGCAATACCTGAGTTTATTCCTCCACTTAGTAGCGAAGGCATAAATACATCCTCTAATTTATATGTCTTTGCATTTGTTCCTTTGGTAAAATCCGAAGTTACAGTTACATCTTTTACATTAAATTCAGGCGCTATAAATTTTACTGAATCTGAAACCAAAAATTTTCCATTAATATCCTCTGTTGCATAATTACCTGCTGCTATTTCTGCTGCTGTAGGAGTTTTCAAAGTACTTGGATCTACTTTTACCTTCACTGCTCCAGCAAATGGAACTTCAAATTTCAAACCAACTTTTATTATTCCAGAATTCACTATTGAAGGTGCTGTATAAGTAGGAATATCTGTTGTTTTTGGTAAACTTCCACTAGGTATATCACTAATAGGAGTTCCTATAAAACCACTTACACTACTGCTGTCATCATATACTACACCAAAAGTTCCGCTTCCTAAATTTATTGTTCCAGTATTCACTAGTGATGACCCACTTTTTAGCAATACTGCTATAGTATTATTTCCCGATACATCTATTATTCCATGATTATAAATTTCTGAATTTTTATTTGCCTGAATTCCTATACTGTCATTTCCACTTACTTTAACCTGTCCATAATTTTCTAGAACTGCACCATCTTCTAATGAAATCCCTATTGATTTTACACCACTAAGATTAATGCTTCCATTATTTATTACTTTATTCCCATTTCCTTTTTGCACTAATATTCCTATTGCGCCTTCTTTACTTGAAGAAATTACAGCTGTAGAATCATTAATTATATTCCCATTTTGGTTATAAGAATATATTCCAACTCCACCAGATCCAACATCTATACTTCCACTATTTGTTATTTTAGAATTATTTCCATATATTCCAACAATGCTTTTGTTAGTAGGATCAAGAATATTTGAATTTCCCAGAACTATATTACCTGAGTTAATTATCTCAGAGTTATCTCCGTATATTCCAATTCCCGAGTTATTACCTCCACTGTTTATCTGCCCAGAATTAGTTATCTTTCCATTACTTCCATAAAGAAATATGGCTCCATCTGATGTAGAACTTAAATTCCCACTATTAATTATTTCTCCGCCATTTGAATAAAAACCTACTGAATTAGCTGATATTGTTAAATTACCTCTATTATCTAATACTGTTCCACTATCCTTTGAATATCCTATAATACTACCAGAACCTACATTTATATTTGAAGTATAATTTGTAAGTGTTCCTCCAGAATTTACATATAGTGCTATTGCTCCATTAGCCCCTACATTTATAATAGAACCAGCATTTATATCTGCATTTCCACCAATAATATAGACTCCAACTGAAGAGTCACCTAAAGTAATTGTTGAGTCATTTGTTACTGTTCCTTTTTCAGAATAAATTCCTACAACATTACTTCCACCAGTGATTTGACTTCCTGCCCCATTTAATATACTTACTCCTTCAGTACCATAAATACCAATTGAAGCATTATTTATTTGTGAAGCATTACCCAAAGATATATTCCCATTATTTTGTACTAATGTTGTCCCTAAACTTGTTCCTACGTTTGATCCTATACTTGATCCATTATTATCTAATGTGCTTGCAAAAATACCAATTGAGTCATCAGCAAATATACTAATATTACCATTATTTATAATACTAGTAGCCACTGCTGGTACTTTTAAAAATGAGTATATTCCCACTGTTTGAGATAATCCTGATGTTATTGTGCCGCTAGAATTATTTGTAATATTACTATTTCCACCCATTAGTCCAGCACTATTAATACCTTGAATTACTACATTTCCTGTGTTTGATAAATTTGTTCCAGAACCATACATTCCTGCTGCATTTTTATTTATATATAGTGTGTTATAGCCACTAGCTAAAGATGCTCCCTCTTGATACACGCCCATTCCATTATCTGAAACAGTTATATCTGCTCCGTTAAAATCAACATTACTATCTACCAAGTACATGAAAACATTTCCGCTTGTTGCTTTATTTCCTAAATTATAGTTTATTGTTGTGTTATTTACACCATAACCTAAAATTCCATTGTTCGATATATTAACATCACTACCATTCAAATTTAAAATACTATTATCTCCATAAAAAGCAATTCCATTATCTCCGACTTTTACCACTCCTGCATCATTAAGTACAGAATCTTTGGCATAAATACCCACAGAACTTGAAACTACTTTATTCCCCACATTTATTGTTCCTGTATTTGTAATATTTCCATTTTCTATATAAATTCCTGTTCCCGCATCTCCTAAATCTATTGTTCCTGCATTATTAATTATTGCTGTTCCTGATGTTCCTATATTATAAATACCTGTATTTGCTGTTCCTTTGTCCTGTATAGTAGAACCTGCTAAATTATTTATACTGTCTACATTATATCCATAAAGTCCAACTGAATTACTTCCTACTTCAATTAATCCTGCATTATAAATTTCTGTTCCTGTATTTTGACCATAAAACGCAATTGAATCATCTTTTACTTTCAATGTACCTTTATTTTGTCCTCTAGCACTATTTAAATATATTGCTGTAGAATCATTAGAGTTAGAAAAATCTATTGTTCCTAAATTATTCGCTTCATAAGGTTGTGTCCAAGTACCTGCCCCTTTTAAACCATCTCCAAATAATCCTGTTACGCTGTCACCTGTTGCTGTTACTGTTATTCCTGGCAGAACATTAATTTCACCATTTACAGCATGACCAAGAATACCTCCGGCTAAAACAGAAATATCTGAATTTATGTTTATTACACCACCTTGTATTCTACTTCTTTCTACCATATTACCATTAGAATTTATTACTCCTCCATTGTCATTTATTATAGAACCTTGTATTCCAAAAATACCTACTCCATCACCTGTAAAGTTCATTGTACTATTAGCTCCAAATGTCAAAGTAGATAAATTATCTACATAAGCACCAATACCACTTGCACCATATATATTTATTACTGCATTATCTAACACTACCTGTGACCCTACTCCACCTGCTGCTCCTACATAAATACCTGTACCTGCTACTGTACCATTTCCCACGTTTATAGTTCCTGAATACTTTATATTACTTCCATTTTGTGTATAAAGACCTACACCACCTGCTCCTGCTGTTAGCGTATTTGATATTCCAGCTGATAAATTCTGATTATCTGTATATAATGCTATTGCATAATAATCTGCTATTCCATCACTATTAACATCTACTGAATTCCCAACTTTTATATCTCCAGTGTAATTAAATATTGAATTTCCCTGTAAAGCTAGTCCAATTTTCCCTGTACCTCCATCTGAAAATGATGAAGTTGTAAGATCTAAAGTTGGTATCGTATTATCTATTGTTGCACCATCTGAAAGTACAGCGATTCCATAACCCTTTATATCTCCTAGACCAGAGGCTAATTTCGTTCCATTTCCTCTTAAATAATATGCTATTCGAGCCTGACTAGCAGTACCTAAGTTTATTGTTCCTCCACCATTTATTTGAGCTCCATCTGACCCAAAAATAGCTACTGTATTATCTGCTGCTAATTCTATATTACCGTTTTGATTAATTATTGTAAATGGCGCATAAATTCCAACTGAACCATCTCCACCTACATAAATTTTATTTGTTCCCACAGCATTATTTGTTATTACTGCATCTGATAATAAAGCTCCAACTTTGTTATTCTCTATTGAAATCCCTATACTATTAGCTCCTGTTAAGTTAATATCACCAGTATTTAATATATTTATACTACCTTGACTACCAATAGTAGTTGATGAAATTCCCTTTCCATACATCCCTACTGAATTATCAGCATCTAAATTTATTATTCCATTATTTATAATATTTGGATTTTCTTCCGAATACATACCTAGACCACTTAATGCAGTGCTGCTTATATTAATTATTCCTGTGGTATCATTTAAACTATTCCCATATAAAGTATACAATCCTACTGAGGAATCATTATTCATAGTTATTGTCCCTTTATTTGTAACACCTGTCTTTGCTTGATTTACTATAACCTGTGATCCATCTTGAAAAGTTTTTCCAGCCACTGAAAATGCACTTAAACCTGTTTTTGTATCTGACACTAATGTTTTCCCGATATTTAAAGTAACCTTACTATTTTCTGCCACATACACCTGTGATGTAGGATCTACATTTCCACCAGAAACAGGTAAAATCAAATTACTATCTATAAATAAATCTGAATTATTTGCACCATATAACAATACTGAATTTGCACCCATTGAATTAACTTTTATATTATCTAAATTTGTTACATTTACAGTACTTTCACTTATATAACCTAAAACTGAACCTTGCCCTAATTCAGCTGTTAAACCATTTATTTTAAATGTATTAGAAAACTTTGTTCCATCAATAGAATAAAGTCCTACTGCATTTTGCCCTAATTTTAGTTGAGCTTGATTTTGTGTTCCAAGTTCCGTATTAGTAAAATTTATTACTGAATTTCCATCTGATACTACAGCAATACTTGTCTTTGTTGTGCTATCTCCAGTTATTATTGGAGCCCCTATGTTTCCAACAGTTCCTACATCTTTTACATATATTCCTATTGCACCATTTCCAGAGTTTATTTCTGCTGTTTGTGCTCCTGATGTTGTCCCCATAAAATTATGAGTAAATACTGCTCCTTTTTCTGCATATATTCCTATTGTTTCTTCAGAATTATTTTTAATATGTCCTGTATTAGTAAAAACTGTATTCAAAGCACTATTTAATTTTGTTAGTATTACTCCATGTGAATTTGAGCCTGTTGTTTCAATTAAGGCGTCTCCACGTGTATAATTTGTTGATACTCCATCTAAACCTAAGTTAGATCCAGTTCCATTATTTATTAACATTCCTATTGAACTATTCCCATTAACTTTAATCAAACTTTGGTTATATGTAGTACCACTCCCATTTGTAAATATCCCTATTGAATTATTTGAATTTACATATATTTTTCCATTGCTTGCATTTCCAGATGGTGTCCATACATGATTATCAAAAGTTCCATTTCCAACAACAACAGCTCCATAGTTATTATTTCCATTTATATTTATTGTTCCACTATTTCCTGCAAATCCAGAGCCTTCTACTCTAACACCCGAAGATTGAAATGCAAATGTACCAACATTTATCGTTCCTGTTTCTGTCATTTCAGCTAAACCGCATAAGCCTGTTATATTAACTGTTGTTGCACAGTTTACAGATACTTTTGCTTGATTTGTATAAAGGCCCGCTGCTCCTTGAACCAAATGAACATTTCCATATAAGTCTCCATTTACTGGATTTTGATTAGGATCAACTACACCTACATTTACTGTTCCAGTACCTCCCCACTCATTAATAGGGACAAGTATTGCAAGTCCTGTAGACTCATCACCATTCACATTTATAACTCCTCCTGCTCCTAGTAATAATCTACTTGTTTCATTGGGAGATGTAGGATTTTGGTTTAAAAAGCTTGATCCTGTACCTAGTGTTGTCATCATTCCATAACTTCTATAACCATTTATACTCATATTTCCATTATTGTATCCTTGTTGAACTACTTTGTTATCATCTGGTCTTAATTGAATACCTATACTCTGTGGAGCATTCATCGTTATTACTCCTGTTGCTGTATTTGTCATTTGAACTCTTGTTCCAGCCACAGAGCCATCCATTCCAATTGAAAGTGCTGCTTGATTTATTACAGTTCCATTTCCAGCAATACCAGTTATAGTTCCATTATTAGTTACATAAGAGTTATGATCCTGAACCAACTGACTTCCAGTATTAAATTTACTTGGCCCTCTTCCCTCCATACCTACCACTAATGTATTAGAAATATTGATTGTTCCATTATTAATTATTGATTCACTAAAGGTATTTGGTTCATCTACTTCCATACCTCTTGTAACTGTTTTATTTACATTTAATGTCCCTGTATTAGTAAGTGAATTAACTGTAGCTATTTTACTATTTGATAAAGTTAATACTGACTGTCTTGTATCTGCTGGATTCAAAGTATATGAAGCCGAATTAACTCCTGATGTAGGATTCCATACATAAGATAATGATGTGTCGATAGAGTTAAAAAATGGTAACCCAAAACTTACCACTGTAATTGGTGGTAAAACTACTTGCGGTATTGTAATACCTGTTCTTATGTTGATATCCGGACTTACTATTTGCGGTGAAGTAAAAGGTAGAGGGTATACAACATTTATCTCAGGTAAAGTTATATCTGGTATATTTATCGCAGCTACAAGCTTTGGTATCGCTGTAGGAGCTGCTATAGTTTCTGGTATAATTTCTTTTCTACTAACATTTACCTCTAGACCCAAATCAAAGTCAGTAACTGTTTTTATAGGTACAGCTGCACCTATTTGTATTAGCTTTGGAGTGCGTAAATCTGTATTATTTACTTTTTCATCTTCGTGCCCTCTATTTTTTTTATTATAAAAACCACTAAAAAATATCTGCCATTCTAAATATTCTGGTTTTACAATATAATCTCCCTGTGCATATAGATCTTTTAATTCTTCATTTCTTTTATCAAGAATATCCTGAATTAATTTATAATTTTTCTCATTAGATTTTCCTATTTCTATATTTTTTACCATACTAGTGTATAATTTGTCATATTTTAATTCTATCTGATTTGTAGATCCTGAAAACGATGTCGCTAATGAATTTAATGCCAAAAACATTAATAACTTTTTATTTTTTTTCATTTTAATCTCCTACTTCCAATTTAAATGTTACTTTTTGCATAATTATATTTATAACCTATCAGACTATAATTAAGTTACTAAGTGTTTGTAATTTTCATTTTAGATACCGTCCTTTATCACAACAAAACATTATAAAATCACCACTATTTTTAGTATTTTTTTTACATATCATCATAATTTTTTTCAATTTTAAATAGCTATTATTTAATTAGCATTAGATTATATCTCTCATTTCTGATGTTGTCAACAACTTTTTGAAGATTCCAAAATTAAGATATAAATATGACTTAATTTTTTAAATTAGTATTTATATGTCTTAATTTTTTTACTTCTTAATACGTTAGAACATTTACTAATAAATATGTATAAATTCTCAATTCTAATCTTTTATTCTTATATTTCCAACATTATAATTAAGTACTAAATTTTTATTTTAACATACAATACAAAACATCTCTTTTAATGCAATTATCATAACTTAAAGTAACAAAAAAATTTGAATAAAATAGGTTTATTTTTATTTTCTTACTATTATATATAGTATACTCTATATAAAAAATTATTACAATAAGATTAAACAAAAAACAATCAGAATATGTCTTACAATTAATGAATTAGTTACATATATGTTACATAGTAACAATTTTGAATTTTTATATACTCATTCTTAATTGAGATATAGAAACTTTCTATACTGATTTAAATGAAATCTATTTTTCTGGAACTTTTCTTATCTATTTAAGTATTTCACATAAATTTACTGACTAAAAAATTAATGTAGCGTTTACAAACATAAATTTATTATAGAATGAAAAACAGGACTATATCAAAATATTTTTGATATAGTCCTGTCTATTTTTATCAATTAAAATGCTACTTTTAAGTCCACGCCTGCTTTATAATCATCTTGACTATGATTTCCTACAGAGTAATCTCCTGTTAAGAATACCCCATACCTATCTTTGATCTCTATTCCCAGTGATGCCTTTGTTCTAAACCTTCCATTTTCATCCTCTGGTTTTGATAATTTATGGTAATCACTCTCTATTGCTGTGAGCCTTGCATTCTCTCTTTCATTTAAGCCTGCTAATTCATATTCATATGAAAAATCTAATGCTCCTTTTAACTCCCAAACTTTTTTCATTCCTAAAGGTAGAGCTCCTTTTAATTCCACTCCCACTCTAGGTTTCGCACTCCATGCCTTATTCCCTTCTACTTCCAAGGCTTCTAAACCATCTTCTGTAAATGACGGTCTCATTACATACATTGCTCTAAAAGCTCCATATGGCATAATACTTGTGTTTTCTCCCAATGAAAGCTCTTTCCCTAGTATGTTATCACTTGTTATACTATAAGTTTCATAGCTTCCATTCATTTCTGATCTACCCGTTGGTGACGGCCAGTCTATATTTCTATCCATATTATGAATACTCGCTCTTCCTGTAAGATCATTTATTAACTTCCATCCATTTGTTGTATACTTATTATGTAACCCTACTTGCAGTGTATCTACATCTTCTTCACTGCTATTTCCATCTTTATATTCAAAGTTTGTATGTAAATAACCTAATGAGTATCCAAATGTCTGTTTATATGTTCTCTCCACTTCTCTTAAGGCAAGTACTCCTGTTGTTTTATAGTCGTAGTCTACTACTCCGTCTGTATCCTCTTTAGTTCTTCCTGCTCCACCTATTATATTTATTTTTACGTTTTCTTTAGTGTTACCTTCTGTACTTTTCAGTGAATCTAGTGAGTTTTCCAATACAGTTGCTATATCATTTTCTCTTTGGTTCATATTAGCATAGATATTTCCTGCTAAACTCGCCATTACATTTCTAAAATCATACTCTGTTTCTATTAAGTCTATTTTATCATAGATTTTTCCAGCATCTCCAGTAGAACCTGTGTACACTTTATCTAATGCTGTTCCAAAATCTTCAAACCATAAGCCATCAGTAAAACTACTGTATGCTAGTTTTTTCATATAAACATCTATATATCCATTATTTGCTTCGCCTGGGATTGCTTCCCAAGTTAAAGACTTACTTACTAAATCCAAATCTTTTGAGATTATGTTATCAATCTTGAATACCCCTGATAATTTATACATATCTCCGCTTGTTCCCTGTGAGAAATCCGCTAGTATTTTTATAGGCTCTGTTATTTTTAATGTATTTGCTTGTATACTTCCACTTTTTAATTCAAAATCATAATCTGCTTCTGTTGTTGATGGTTTTTGCAGAGTACTTAAGTCTGGTTTTATAGAGATATCCATTCCTGTATTATCAAATAAACCATTTGTTATGATCAATCCCGCATTTATATATTCTGTTGGATTTAGAGGATCATAGCTGTTTCCACTTGATACTCTTTGATTTTCATCTGTTACTTGCGACATATCAGAGAATACTATAGTTCCTTGGTTTATTACGCTAGCTTTTGGAGCTACTATTCCTACACTGCCTACTCCATCTATTATTATTGTTCCCAAGTTATTCACTGTTGTTTCTAGTGTTGAATATATTCCTATTGCGCTGTCTCCAGATACTTTTACTGTTCCATAATTTGTTATCAGCCCAGCATTTTTTCCAGCTATACCTATTACTCCTTTTCCATATAAAGTAATATTTCCATAATTGACAACTCCAGTTTGATTTGTACTGCCCTCTATAAATAGACCTATTGCTCCATCTTTTGAAACTGTTGGACTTCCAGCAGTAATATTTCCATAATTCTGTGCTGTACTTGCACTATTTTTTACATACATACCTATTGAATTAGAACCTATTTCAATATTTCCAGAAGCTCCCGGTGAGCCAACTGTACCATTTATCACTGTACCTACAGAGTTTTCCGAATATATTCCAGCAGCATATTTACTGTTTTCTATATCTATTATTTTAGAGCCACCAGTGTCTGTTTTATCTGTACCATCTGGATTTTTTTCAAATACTATTACAGAATCTCCAACTTTTATATTTCCTGTATTATAAATCGAACCTCTATTATTGTATATTCCAATATTACTTATTCCTGTATTGCCTATAATATCACCTGTATTTGTAATATCTCCACCATTTTTCATGTAAAAGCCTAAGTTATCATTACCTGTCATATTTATTACTCCAGTATTAGTAACATTACCACCACTTGTGGAATATACAAAAATTCCTGAGCCATTTAAATTTATTGCTGCATTATTATTTAGACTTGATCCCCCATCTTCTAATATCGTTACAAAGCTTCCAGCAGCTGAATTAATTTGAGCTCCATTTGCTATATTTATTACAGCCCCATTTACAGCATAAAATCCTACTGATGAATTTTGCCCTAAATTTGTTACAGATGTTGAACCTACATTTAAAATACCTGTACTTTTATATATACCAGTACCAGAATCTCCAATCTTCATGTATCCATTTTGATCTGTCTGTATTCCATTACTATAAACTCCTATTGAATTTTTTCCAGTTTCTATAGTTGAAGTTGATGTATTATTTATTACATCACTTGCTCCACCAGAATATATTCCTATTGACGGGTTATTTATATCACTTGAATCTCCAATTTTTATTGTGTTACTATTATTTATAGTTTTAGCACTTGCTCCTTTTGTGTATATACCTACAGATTTATCTCCTGATAAATTAATAGTACCTAAATTTGTTATTGGTGAAGATATATTATCTACAAGTATTCCTAATGCTTTTGCACCAGTACTTTGTATTGTTCCGCTATTTTCTACTGTTGTTCCATTTTCTAAATAAATACCCTGTGAGTTTTCCCCTATTGTTATAGTTCCACTATTTTTTATTAGTGATCCAGCATCAGAAGAGGACATTCCTATTGAGGAGTTGCCTACTGTTACTATATTAGTATTTTCTAGTCTAGCTCCATTTTTACCATATAAACCTGCTGAACTATCTCCAAGATTTATTGTTCCATTATTTTGTCCATCTATTCCGGGAGTATAAGGTGCTGCTCCTGCATACTGACCATCTAAAGAAACAGCCACAATACCTGTCTCTCCACTAGAAGCAGTTATATTTGAGCTCGTCCCCAGTACTACATTAGTATTCTTTCCATTTAATAATATTCCATTTGTTTTTAATACTGAATTTTAATTATACATTAGTTTTCCATTTATTAAATTTCCTACTATATATGTTGACCCTGGTGCTTCTGCTCCTATGCTTATTCCACTAAAGTCTACTGTTGAACTTGCTGAATTTATACTAAACAATACTACATTCTGTCCTGAAATATTAATTGTTCCTGTTCCACTAAATGAAGAATTATCTCCATCAATGTAATATCCTAAAGCATTATCTCCATTTAGATTCATAGTTAAGTTAGATAATACTGTATTACTATTATTAGCATATAATCCCACACCATTTGAACCTACAGTTATAGTTCCACCACCTGTGATATTCATTTGATTCGCATAAACCCCAACAGCTTTATCACTTGCTCCTAGATTAATAACTCCAGTAGCTAAGTCTAAACTAGCTGGCGATGCTACTCCTGCATTATTATCAGCATAAATTCCTATTGAACCGCTTCCTCCAATTGACGTTATAGTTCCAGAATTTTTTACAATAACTCCCGAATCTCCAAAACCAGAAGAACCTAATAAGTCTTGACTGGAAATAGCGTATATTCCAGCACCCTTATTACCAATAGTTATGCTTCCTAAATTCTGGGCATTTGTTCCATTTTCAGCATATATAGCTACACTTCTGTCACCAGTTACATTTAATGATGTGTTATTATTAATAGTTCCATAGTTTGTATACATACCTAGTGAATCACTTCCGCTTAAGTTTATACTTCCATTATTGTTTAATGTCACATCAGCATTGCTTAAAGCTCCTGTATATGATCCTTGAGCCATTGCCTGTTGACCAGTATCAGTTCCTGTAATAGAACTTCCACTTACTAAGTTTAAATTTGATGAATAAAACTGATTCTTATTTAGTGCATCACTAGGATTATCTAAATTAAAAGCTGTGTTTCCAGAAACATTATCAATATTTATTGTTCCACGATTTATTACAACATCACTATAGTCTCCTGATGTTGGATCTATATTAAGGCCTAATCCAGAAGCTGTCGGTAAAACACCTATTGAATAAGTCCCAGGATTATTTAGTAAAAATATTGCTGAATTATTATCCATTTTTAGGGTTAAGTTACTTAAATTAGCATAATAATTCGCTAGTGAACTCAATGGACCATCTAAATAGAACCCTATTCCACCACTTTTAATATTTGCTGTAGATGAAGTAGAAAAAGTTATTTTAGATACTATTGGTGAGTCTGCTGCATAAAATAATACTCCCCCTGATGATGCTTCACCTGTAATATTATCTAACTTTACCTCTGAGCCATTATAAGAAAATACACCTATTCCTCCATTTTTAGATTCTATTTTAGTGTTTTTTATATTATTTGTAATATTTGAATTAGCAAATATTCCTGTTGCTTTTGCTCCATCTGCACTTATTATTTTTCCACCTGTTCAATCATTTGTGAATTCCGCACCATTAGTTAACAATATCCCAGCTAGTCCATTTGAATTTATTCCTGTGGAAACTACTGATATATTTCCTGTATTTGTAAAAGGAGTTATTGTCTGGTGATAAATACCAGCACTAAGAGTTGATGATCCATTTACATTTACTGATATATCTCCTGAATTATTTATTTGAGCTAAACTAGAAGCTGATCCGTAAGAAATAATTCCATATGAATTCCCTCCAGTAATATTAATTGCGGCTGAGTTATTTATTTTCTGCTGTGAACTCGAGTCAGTTATAATCCCCATAGAATTACTTTTTAAGTTTATTGTGCCATCTGAAATATTTACAGTCATAGTTGGATAAGCATTTAAAGTCATATTAATAGCCTTACTATAATTCCCTGATAAATTATTATCTCCATTTACATTTATTGTCCCCACTTTTAATGATGACTGATTATAAATTGGTTCTGCTGAACCACTTAAAGTGAGTTCTATTCCCACAGCATTAGTATTGACATTCATTATTCCACCACCAGAAGCATCATAAATCCCAGTAGACCAATCTTGTAAATACCCTAATGCATTTTCTAAATTAATGGTTCCATTATTTATAACTGTATGCTGTCCTAAACTTGTAGATAGCAAATGTCCATAATGATGTGCCATTATAGTAGCTGAATATAAGAGTACTGAATTTCCCGTTACACTGATTGTTCCATTATTCTCTATACGAAGAGGGTTTGGATCACTTGGAGATGAGTTCCACATTGAATAAAGTACCTTTGTAGTGCCAAAACTACCTACATTTTCGCTATTAAGAAAATTAATAGTTCCATTATTCACTAAATCAATATTTCCATAAAAAAACAAACTTTGTGTAGGAGTTGCAGTTGATTGATACTCTATATCAATAATATTATTATTAGTGAATTTCAAGTATCCTGGTAGGCTACTATTAGAGTGAAATCCTTGTACGCCTGTAGACTTAACTGTCATATTCGCATCATTTATTATAGAAGCTCCTGTTATTATACTAGATCCTGCATTACTTGTAATTACTCCACTACTTCCATCTACAGAAATATTCCCTGTGAAGTTTAAAGCTTCATTATTAGTAGTAAATTGATAAAGTCCATCATTAGGAGTTCCAGTTATACTATATGTCCCTCCTGCAATTGTTCCAACTCCACTTGAAAATAAAGGATTATTAATAAATAATTGATTAGGATTTATTATAACTCCTGAACTTCCTAATCCACTTGGTGGAACTGGAGCAGTTGGTATTTCAATACCTCCTATTTTAGCAAGAATAATATCTAATTCTGGCTTTTCGACCTGAATAATACTTGGAGTAACTGAAACAGGTGTTATTTCTCCAGCATTAATTGCTATTGGCTCTCTAGCTATATTTATTTCTGGTATACTCGCACCTATAGTTATACTCTTTATTTTCTGTAAATCAGCATATGGTTTTCCATTAACTCCATCTTTTCCACCACCTGTGGATACAAAGTGTCCATTTAGATCAAAATAACCATCTACCTCAGAACGATACTTTGCGTTATTAGAAGTATTGTCTCCTAAATTTTTCTCAGTATAAAAACCGCTAAATGATACTAGCCATTCTAGAAATTCTGGTTTTACTACATATTCACTTTGTAAATATAAATCTTTCAACTCTTTATTTCTTTTTTTCAGTACATTTTCTATTAATTTATAGTTATCATCATTTGACTTACCCGTATTAATATTTTTTGTCATTTTCTCATAAAGTTTATCGTACTTTGACTGATCCATACTTTCTGCATTTACTTGTGAAACTATTACTGCATTTAAAGCCATAAGTGACATCAATAATTTTTTTTCATAGTTCTCTCCTTATTTTGTTATCAATATTTTTATTTTAAAGCATATTAATTTATATTTACTAGGCTTTTGGAAGTTAATAAAACTCCTTTAAAATTAAAATTGTTAACATTTTTTAATTCGATAAAAATAGCTATAAGAATCATGACTATTTTTTAACCAATAATTTGAATTTATTACTTACATCCATATTATCATATACAAATTTCTTTTTCAATTTATTTTAGCCTGACAATTTATATATCTAATAACTCAATATATATTAAAATAAAAAATGAGCATATAAATAACCATTATAGGAAATTTACCAAGCTCATTTTTTATTCTCAACGTTATATATAATTAATCTTTTATTTCTCCTCCTCTATTTTCATATCCCCAATCACACATCATATTTAAAATTGGAATCAAAGATTTCCCTCTTTCTGATAAGCTATATTCCACTTTTGGAGGAATTTGAGGATATTCTTTACGAATTATTAGCTTATCATGTTCCAGCTCCTTAAGAGAGCTGCTTAATGTTTTAAAAGATATTGTACCAATACAACGTTTTAACTCATTGTATCTGATTATTTTATAATCTAATAACCAATACATGATAATCATTTTATACTTTCCACCCAATATTGAAAGAGTATACCCAAAACCTGTATCTTTAAGGTCTACTCCATTTCTACTACAATATCTGTCATTCATCTTACACTCTCCTTTTGTATAGTATCTAACTTTTTTGTTAGTACTTGCTTATTTTTATAATATAACATATAATTATTTTGTAGTCTACAAATAAAAATAAATGGAGGTTTATTATGAAAACATTAGTTATTATTGCACACCCAAATATGGAGAACTCTGTAGTTAATAAAAGATGGCTTAAAGAATTAGAAAAAGAGAAGGAAAAATTTACAATACACAAATTATATGAAGTATATCCTGATGAAAATATAGATCTAAAAAGAGAACAAGCGTTGGTAGAGTCACACGACAGTTTAATATTACAATTTCCCATATATTGGTTTAACTCTCCACCACTTATGAAAAAATGGCTCGATGTAGTATTAACTCAGGGTTGGGCTTATGGTCCAGAAGGTGAAAAAATGACAAATAAAAAAGTCGCATTAGCAGTAAGTGCAGGCGGGAATGAAAAAGATGATTATTCAATAGATGGAAGATACACAGCTACATTAGAACAGGTATTACTTCCATTCAAACTTACCTTCCAATATACAAGTTCTATTTACAAGGGATTTACAACTTTCTATGGTGCAGAGCACGAACTAACTGATATGAAGCTTGATAATAGTGCAGTAAATTACATTGACTTCGTAAAAAACATATAAAAATTAAAATAAATTTCAATTCTCTGTTAGATTATTAATAATTTAGCAGAGAATTGTCTCTTATAACTTTTCATCACAATACTGTATTCTAGGTCGTCATATAAAAGTATTCCTTTTTTTATCCAAAGCTAAGCATCTAAAAGTTCCAAATACTCGACTCCTCTTTTAGTTATCTTCAATGTATTATTTTCAATATACACATACTGATTATTAATAATAATATCAATAATATAACCAAAGAAACCTTTCTTCCAGCCCAATTTACCTTCAATAGTATTTATATTACACTCTTTTTCTTCATTTATATTTCCATTATTATACACATAGAGTAATATTGAAATAACTGCAAATTTTGATACTCTTTTCTTTTTTCTTCCAATATTTACCAGTATCCCTTTTTTAGGAGAGAAAAATAGAATAATTAAAAAGATAAAACCAATAGTAACAGCTATAGTTCCAGCTATAGATATATCCAGATAGATTGATATATAAAAACCTAAAACTGATGATATAATACCAATAAAAATGCTAAGTAAAATCATCAAATGTAATCTATCAGTAAGCAAATAAGCTGTAATTGCAGGCCCTATCATAAAAGCTACAACTAAAATCGAGCCTACTGCTTCAAAAGATCCTAAAACTGTAACAGAAACCAAAGTTATAAAAATATAATTTAAAACAATAGGAAAAAATCCTAAAGTTGCAGCTAAAGCCTTATCAAAAGTAGTAAGTTTTAATTCTTTAAAAAATATAGTTACAAAGCTTAAATTTATTAATAATATAATAAAAGTTGATAGTAATCCTTTGGGAATACTATTTCCAAATAAAGTTATTCTATCAAATGGAATAAATGCTAATTCACCCAATAAAACAGCGTCAATATCTAAATGTACATTTCCCAAAAACTTTGATATAAGAATAACAGCTATACTAAATAAGAATGGAAAAATAATTCCAATAGCCGAATCTTCTTTTACCAACTTGGTTAAAATCAGCATATCTATTAGATAAACTGTTAGTACGCCAATTATAGATGCTCCTAAAATTAAAAAAGGAGAGTTTAAATCATGAACTATAAAAAATCCTATTACTATTCCCAAAAGAATTGTGTGTGTTATCGCATCTGAAACCATAGCCATACTTTTTAATACTAAGAAAACTCCTAGTAATGCACAGGCACTAGAAACCATAATCGCTGTAAGTAAAATTTCAATATTTATACTCATAACTCCCCTCCTCTATGTATTTTTTCAATTGCTTTTTTCTTTTTCTATGTGATAAGGCTTTAAAAATTATACCTCTTACTGGAGAAAATAAGATGCTGGCAAATACAAATAAAGATGCTATAACAGCGATAACTGGACCAGTAGGCAGCTTTACAAAGCTTGAACTTATTACTGTACCTAATATACTTGATACCCCTCCTAAGAGACCTGCTAATATTACCATAACTGATAATTTTTGAGTCCATTGCCTTGCTGCTGCTGCTGGAGAAATCAGCATAGCACTTACTAAAATTACACCAATTGTTTGTATTCCTATTATTATACAAATTACTGTTAACATAGATAGAAATGTTCCAAAACCACGTACAGAAACTCCAATAATTTCTGCATAGTCTGGGTCAAATGACAAAACCTTGAACTCTTTCCAAAACACAGCTATCAATATTATAATCATTGCAGAAATACAAGAAATAACCAAAACATCTCTTATTAAAAGAGTTGAAGCTTGTCCAAAAATAAACTTATTTAGTCCTGCTTTATTAGCACCAGGAAGTTTATTTAAATAAGATAATAATACTAATCCTAAACCAAAAAAAACAGATAAAATAAAGGCCAGAATACTATCAAACTTTATTTTAGTATAGGTTTGTATAAGTTGAATCAGCCAAATACATATAATTCCTGTTATTAGGGCCCCAAATAATAAAACTTCAGTATTCTTAGAGTTTGTTAGTAAAAATGATATACATACACCAGGAAGTGATGCATGTGCAATAGCGTCTCCTAAAAGACTTTGTTTTCTCAAAAAAGCAAAACTGCCTATTACTCCATAACAAATCCCTAAAATTGAGCATCCAATCGCCACTACCCTAAATGTATGGTCATTTAATAAAAAAAGTATATTTTCCAAATCAAACCTCCCTTTGTTCTATAAATGTATGTGCCTTATAAGTTTTTTCTATGTTCATTTTAGTAAACTCCTCTTGAACTTTTCCTGTGGAAATAATAGAAACATTTATAAATGTAATATAGTCAAAATATTCTTCAACAGTATGAAGGTCATGATGTACAACTATTACTGTTTTCCCATCATCTCTTAGTTTTTTTAGGATATTTATAATAGACTTTTCTGTTTTACTATCCACTCCTTGAAATGGTTCGTCCATAAAATATATATCAGCATCCTGTACTAAGGCTCTGGCTAAAAATACTCTCTGTTGCTGCCCACCTGATAGTTGACTTATCTGTCTATTTTCAAATCCTTCCATCTCCACTTTTTTTATAGCCTCTCTAGCAAGCATCCTTTCTTTTTGACTAACTCTTTTAATCCATCCTATTTTACCGTATCTCCCCATTTCTACAACATCTAAAGTTGTAGTTGGAAAGTCCCAATCGACACTTCCTCTTTGAGGTACATAGGCTATTTTATTTCTTTGACTTTTATAACTTTTCCCATAAAAAGTTATGTTTCCAGTAACTGGTTTTATTAAATTTAGAATTGCTTTAATTAGCGTTGATTTACCAGCACCATTAGGACCAACCACTGCCATTAAAACACCTTTTTTTATATTTAAGTTTATATTCCATAATGCTGGATTTCCCTCATACGCTACCGTTAAATCATTTATTTTAATTACTGCTTCATCATTCATCAAAATCACTCCTTGTTTCACACATCTTATTTTAAAGCATCTACTATTATATCCACATTTCTCTTAACTGTTTTTATATAAGTTTCTGTATTATTTTTTTCATCCCCTAAAGAATCTGAATAAAGCTCTCCTCCGATTTTTAGTTCCTTCCCTCTTTCTCTTACTGCTTCCTGCAATGACTCAATAGTTCTTTTAGGCACAGAAGACTCCACAAAAACTGCCTTTATATCTCTTTTTACTATAAAGTCTGCTAATTCACTTATATCCCTTGTACCTGCCTCTGAATCAGTACTTACACCCTGAATAGACTTTACTTCGAGATTAAATTGTCTTCCAAAATAACCAAATGCATCATGTGCTGTAACTAGGACTCTGCTAGATTCTGGAATTTCATTTATTCTTTGTTCCACATAAATAGTCAGCTCTTTTAGTTCTTTTTTATATTTTTCTAAATTTGACATATAGTAATCTCTATTTTTTTCATCCATCTTTGACAGCTTATCAGCAACAATTTCTGCTTCTAAAGCCCATAAATTAGTATCAAACCAAACATGAGGATCAGGAGTACTTTCTTCCTGAAGTATTATAAGGTCTTTAGGTAGACTATCTCCTACATTTAATGTCTCCTTACCAGTGCTCTCTAATTTTCCTAAAATATCACCCATTTTTCCTTCTAAGTGTAGTCCTCCATATACAATAATATCAGAATTACTTAGCTTTCCAATATCTCCTGCACTTGCATTATATAAATGTGGATCTACTCCTTCTCCCATTAAATTTATCACTTCAACTTTATCTCCACCAATAGTTTGAATTAAATCTTTTAACATTGTTGTTGTTGTTGTAACTTTTATTTTATCATTTTTTACTTCTATATTTTTAGAAGTACCACAAGAAACCACTAAAAACAAACAAATAATAAATTCTAAAATAAAACTCGCTAATCTAATACTTTTTCTCATAAAACACCACTACTCCGTTCTAATTTTATATACTTCAATTAATTTTGCAGCTTCTAGTGCTACAACCACCACTTCTTTACTATCATTTTCTAGATAAATAGGTCCATTAAATGGGTCTATTTTTTTTATCTCATAAGAATTTTCCGTATGAATATTTAAAGTATTTAAGTAATTTTCTAATTCTTTTTCAGGCGCTATTTTAAATATTACTATCTTATCATTCTCTTCTAAATCTGATAATTTTTCAATATTCTCTAGATTTAAATATCCATCTTCATATATTATAGGTCTTCCATGAGGACACTTTTTAGGATAACCTAAAAATTTTTCTAATTTCTTTAACAGCTTTATACTTGTTGCATGTTCTAATTTTTCTGCTTCTTCATGCATTTCATCTCTTTTAAAATGTAATACTTGAACAAGGAAAACTTCCCAGATCCTATGTTTTCTTATAATTTCCAAAGCCAGTTTATTTCCTTTTTCTGTTAAAATAACATCTTTATTCTTACCCGTTATATACCCTTCTTTAACCAATTTTTTCATCATTTCACTAACAGAAGCTGGGGAAACTCTTAAATATTCAGCTAAACTCTTATTAGACAAGTTTTTACTTTCTTTTAGAGAATAAATCCCTTTCAAATAATCTTCTATACTTTTTGTCATTCCATCTCCTTAGGGTAGTCTATTTTATTTTTAGTTATACCTAAAAATAACATATTAGTGAAATAAAAGTCAACTATTATTTTTTAAAATTAACTTATGTTATATAATTTTATGACTTTACATATAAAAATTTTGTTGATATATATCAATATTTAAAGTGACAAATAATAATTTAATTAAAAAATATATGATGAAATTAAATATATATATGATAATATAACTTTTATTCTTTATAAAATTTAAATATCCAAATAAAAAAATATCAACTATAGAATAAATACAATAAATTTTATTTCAATACTGGAAAAAGAATAATTACAAACTCAAATAAATAAAAATAAAATTAAAATATCCCAAAATAACTTTAATCTTTATGATATCTTTAAATAAAGATATATTTTAGTAATTTTGGCTAATATCACAAATTACGATATCTCTTCATCATTGCTTTAGCAAATCCATTACACTAAATAACCTTAGTTTTAAAAATAAAAAAATTGACAAAAATAATTTCCTCTGATAACATGTGAATATATATACATATAATCAACTATAAAAGGAGAGTAATTATGGAAAAATATTTAAGTGAAACAAAATTTTTAAACTTTAGTGATGATAGTATACAAAAATTAATTAAAGAAAAAAAATGGATAAACATGGATACAAAGAATAAAATATTAAATATTTATAATTTTATTCGTGATGATATTTCTTTTGGATTTAATGAAAAAGATGAATTATCAGCATCTACAATACTGAAAGATGGTTTTGGACAATGTAATACAAAAGGTATTTTATTTATGGCTTTATTACGTGCTAATGGAATTCCATGTAGAATCCATGCATTTCACCTTAATAAAAAAGTACAAAAAGGTATTATTACAGGCTTAACATATGAGTTATCTCCAGAAAATATTTTGCATACTTGGGTTGAAGTCTTTTATAAAGATAATTGGATAAACATTGAAGGGTTTATATTAGATGCTAAGTATTTAAAAAATCTACAAAAAAAGTTTAATGATTCAAAAGGTACATTTTTTGGTTTTGGAATAGGTACAGATAATTTGCAAAATCCTGAGGTAGAATGGAAAGAAAGTAATACCTATATACAAAAAGAAGGAATAACTGAGGATTTAGGAATATTTGCTACTCCTGATGAGTTATTTGATAAACTTAGCCAAAATATTGGTACTGTAAAAAGGTTCTTTTTTGAAAAAATGGTCATGCATTCTATGAATAAAACCATTTGTGAAATTAGAGATTTAAAATAATATATAATTTTTAATAAATAAAAAAACTAGTATAATACTACAATTTTCAAGTAAGAAAAACCTTATAATTTGTCATTCTGAGAAGTTTGCGACGTGAGAATCTTAAACTGATCTCTAGTTTTAGAATTTTTAATAAGGTAAATATGGAAGGGGCTGTCTCAAAATAGAAATTTCATGGATTAAATTACAAGATATTGTATTAATGAATATAATTCAAACAATATTTAGTATTTTTCAATCTAAAAAAATCTATTTTGAGACAGCCCCCTCTATTACTTTTATATTACTAAATATAGAAAAGTGTCATTTAAATCTAAAAAGGAATAACATAAGAAACCCCTCCTCCTACTACAAAAATATCTCTGTCTCTTACTAATGGACTGTCAGCAACACCATTTCCATATCGAGTATAACCAGCACTAGCAAGTAATTTGAAATTTTTAGTTATATCAACAAATCCTCTAATTCCAACTTCAAAGTTAAACGAGTCATCTGCTTTATACTCCTTACCATCATTTATATTCCTTCCAGCTTCATCTTTAGTGATTCCAAAATAATAATCTACATAGTTACCATTCATGTATTCAACAGCTACATATGGCTGTACAAAAACTTTATCACTAAATTGAGTTAATCTATTTAGTTCCATTCTAGCAAGCAACCCATCACTTCTCCCCGAAACATCTCCAGAGACATGCGAAGCCAGTTCTAAGCCTGTAGAACTAAATTTGTATCTTTCTCTTAGTCCAATATGAAAGTCATCCTTTCTTCTATCCATATCTTTATACTCATCTACTAAATCTTTTGGTTTATATCCAGAATATAAGTTATATCTTCCATATGCTGAAAGAGTAAGATTTTCAGTTTTAAAAAATCTATATCCTAATTCTATTGGAGCCTCGTAATAAAAGTCTTTATACATAACTCCCACAAAAGGAACAGGAAGTATCTCATTATTGTCTTTTTGCTTATACACACTGTTTCTATAAAAGGCTCCCACTCCAAAATTCACATTATTTCCTCTTTCACTTTCTCCGAATGCCACAAGCGATACTATTCCCAATAAAATTGCAATTTTTTTCATATTTTTTCTCCTTAAGTTTTTTATAGTTTTGCTTAATTATTCTGAAAAGACTTTATTATATTCCCCACTATAATTAAACTATTGTTTTATATTTTCATCTATCTTATTTTGTCGATTATCATTATTATTTCACTTTATACTAATTTTCATTTTAATAAATTCTTTCAATTTTTATTTCCTCAATTATATATCATTCAATTAAAATAGTCAAATTAAACTAATTTAATTGAGAACTTTATTGAAGATTTTTGATACAATAACTGCGCTAGATATAAACGCTAGATAAATTACAAAAAGAAAGTATGATTTAAAAAAGAAAAATATAACATATAAAATATCAATCATTTAAATAAATTGAAAAATGTTTTTAAATTTCTCAAAAAGTATTTCATTTTCTATGAAAATAGTAATTTAGACTTTAATTATTAATTTAAAAAATAAATAACTTCGACATTTTATAAACATAATTTTCTCATAATAATAAATTCCTCTTTTAAAATTAGAATCCAATTTCGAAAATGATATCACTTCTTTTTCTTTTGTCAATTTTCTTTTGTATTTATTAGTGTTTCTAGGCATTTAATAATTAATTTCATTTAGTAAATTTAATAAAATTTATTTTTTAATAGTGTTCTTCTTATTGTTAACTTTAAGTAAACAATCTCTAAGTATTTTTTATGATTATTAAGTTAATAAAAATAAAAAACCTATAATTCAATCATCTAGACTTAAATTATAGGTCAAATCATTTGTTTCAATTTCTTTTACCCACTTTCTTTTCAGAGAAAGATATCTTCTCCTTAATATAGTCTACCCTATTTTTTATAAAAGTCAATACCCTTCATCTACACTTTTTTTATATTTTCTATTAATTATTTTATTATGATTCTATAACAGCCAATTCTTCTAGTAAAAAAGCTAATATGGACATCTGCATTTAAGCAAAAACCATACTAGCCTTTTAGTTTTAATTTTTATACTTACTATAAATCATACTTTATAGAAAATTAAGTTTTATCAAATATTAAGTTATTATCTATATACTTTCCAATCTCTGCTACAATAGTTGGAATAATCGTTAAAATAATAATAACAATCCAATGATAACTTCCAATATCAGTTAGTCCTAAAAGCTTTCCAATAGAAGGAACTGCAGCTAAAAGAATAATTACTGCTATCATTGCAACCGAGCTAATAACTAAAGACCAGTTATTTCGTAAAGTATTTTTAAATATCGACTTTCTACTTCGTACTGTAAAGATATGTAAAATTGAAGTTAAACCTAGTATAATAAACGCTAATGTCTGCCCTACCAAATGTGATGGTACTATTTTAGGATCAAAATTAATAAATGCCCCAATATAATATCCTCCCAAAACAACCACAGAACAAATAATTGTTTGATAGATAATTACTTTTAATAAACCTTTACTAAAGAAACTTTCATTTCTACTAATAGGTCCGTTTGACATGATTCTAGGATCAGAAGTTTCTTTCGCTAAATGTAGTCCTGGTATTCCATCACCAAGTACATTAATAAGTAAAAGCATTACAGGTGTAACTACTATTCCCCACCCAATTAACTGTGAAAATAACACTATAATAATTTCAGAAAGGTTACAAACTAATAAAAAATAAATTACTCTACGAATATTCGCATATACATTACGACCTTCATAAACTGCTTCAATTATAGTAGCAAAATTATCATCAGTCAAAACTATATCAGCTGCATTTTTGGCTACTTCTGTTCCTGCTTTACCCATAGCAATTCCTACATCAGCTGCTTTCAAGGCTGGTGCATCATTAACACCGTCACCAGTCATTGATACTATCTCACCTTTTTTTTGCCATGCTTTAACAATACGAATTTTATCTTCTGGCGAAACTCTTGCATATACCGAATAATCTTGAATTTCATTATGAAGGTCATCATCTGATATTTCTTCTAATTGAGTCCCTGTTAATATTTTTTGATCTCCTATTAAAATACCCATGTCTCTAGCAATTGCTCCAGCTGTTGCGGAATGATCACCAGTGATCATTATTGTTCTTATTCCGGCTTCTTTTGCTGTTTCTATGGCTTTAATGGCTTCTGGTCTTGGAGGATCAATAATACCAATTATTCCTAATAACTGAAGATTACTTTCCAGCTTCTCATAGTCACTTTCAGGTGGTAATTCGTCAATATATCGGATTCCCAAAGCAATAACACGTAATGCATCTTTAGCAAACGAATCATGTATTTCCAAAATTTCTGACTCTGAATTAATTAATGGAAGTCTATCAATTGCTCCTTTACATAAAACAATATATTTACCATCTGGATTTTTTAATATAGTAGTCATCATTTTTCTTTCAGAAGAAAAAGGTATTTCTGCTACTTTGGCGTACTCTGCCTCTATACTTGATTTTTTGATTCCTTTATCATTTAATAAACGCATAATTGCAATTTCTGTTGGGTTACCAATAAATTTAAAACTTCCATCTGATTCAGTTTCTATTGTTGCATTACTGGCCATTGCCATCATTTTTAAAAATGTAATTTGTTTTTCAGAAAATTCATCAGAATCCTTAAATGGCTCTAAACCCTCTATCCAAAGACGTTTAATTGACATTTTATTTTGTGTTAAAGTTCCAGTTTTATCTGAACAAATAATTGAAGTATTTCCCAGAGTTTCAACTGCTGGAAGTTTACGAATTAAGGTATTCTTCTTAACCATTTTCTTTACACCATTAGATAATGAAAGAGTTACAATAAGAGATAAAGTTTCTGGTACAGCTGCAACAGCTAAAGAAACTGCTAATAGCATCATAGTCCAAAAATCTTCCCCTTGTATCATTCCAACTATAAATAAGAATATCGCTGAAACTATAGCAATACCACTAATTGTTTTACCAACTCTATCCAATCTTATTTGTAGTGGAGTTTTACTTTTCTTTGTATCATTTAAAAAGCCAGCTATAAGTCCCATTTGAGTATCCATACATGTTGCTGTGACTACCGCTGTTCCACGCCCTGCAGTAACAAGACAACTTGAAAATACCATGTTTATCTGGTCCCCAATAGGAACCTTTCCTGTTAGTTCCACCTGAGCATTTTTCTCAGATGGTTCACTTTCACCAGTTAGTGCTGATTCATCTATAAAAAGACTAGTTGATTCTAATAATCGTGCATCTGCAGGTATAAAAGATCCTGCTTCTAATTGAATTATATCTCCTGGAACTACTTCGACAGTATTTATCACTTGCCAGCTTCCATCCCTAAGCACAACACAAGTAGGACTATTAAGACCAGCCAGTGCTTCTAATGCTCTCTCAGCTTTTCCCTCTTGCGTCACTGCAAGAATTATATTCATAATTACAATTGATATAATTACAATTGGTTCAATAAAACCTTCCTGATGTCTCAATGCCAGTAAAAATGATAATACTGCAGCTGCCATTAAAACAATTGTAGAAAAATCTTTTAGTTGGTTAAATATCGTTTTTGATATACCATCTTTTTTCTGTGCTATAAGTTCATTTTTCCCATATTTTACTTGTTTCTCTGTTACAAGTTCCTGAGGCAGACCTTTTTCTGGAGATACCTCCAACATTTTTAGAATGTCTTCTTTTTTTAATTCATACCATCTTTCCATATATTATCGCTCCTCTCAGTGTCACAAATAGGTAGAGTGTCTACATAAAAATGTAATGAAGAAGCAGGATTTCAGCCTGCGTTTATAATTTATATTATTTAGTTTCATCTGGAAGATTATGATAAACTACTTTTAATAATTTCTTTAAACCTTCTATTTCTTCTTGTGTCATTTTTTTTTGTAATTGTTGTTCTGCTTCAAAAAACACATTTCGAATCTTATATATCAGTTCTTCTCCTTTTTCTGTTACAGTAATACTCATAGATCTGTGATCCTCTTTTCGTGGTATACGAGCTATGCAACCTTTCTCTTCTAATCCATTTAAGATATTTGTAATAGAAGGGCCGCTTAAATGCATAATATCCTCACAAAATTTTCTACTAATTTCTTTACCAGCTTGGATATTGTCATAAATTACTTCTAAAAGACGTCCTTGCTGATTTGTCATACCAAACATTTTAAGCTTTTCATCATTCATATAATAAAGACCATGAGATATACTAAATATATAATATCCGAGAGTATGTTCTTTCTTTTTCCAAATCACTACGATCACTCCATTAATTTATAATATTTATGTAGATACTCTACATAATAATAACATTTTTATTTTAATAATGTCAACAATTTTTTTGTTATTTTTTTAGAAAATATAATTTAAAACACCGTAAATACTGAGTGGAAGAGAATCATTTTTTTATACAAAAAAAGTTGATATTAATTTATTAAAAATAATATCAGCTTTCTTTTAGTTTTATTCCATCATAATAGTTTTAACCATTTGACAGATCTATACCATCCGTCATTTCCTGTATCCATAAACCACATACCATCTTTCTTAATCATTCTCACTATAATTACTTCTTCTACAATTACCTTTTTAGAATTTAATTTGTCAGTTATAGTGTTCATGAATTGCACATCATCTTCATTTATTGTATCTGTTAATATTCCAGATGCTTTTGATTCTAAATACTTCTTTTCTTTTGAAGATACTTTATACGCTGTATAAGTAACTTTTACAGTTAAAATACTTTTATTATTACTTTCTTGTATTTTCATAACTTCATACTTATTATCTTTTAAAAAAATTCTAAAATGGTTTTTATAAATAGCCGAATAGCCCTCTGCATGGTTATCTAAGTAGTTCTTTACCTCTACATCATCTTCATTATCTCCATTTATATACCACTCTACCAACTTATCAAATGTTTTTTTAGATTCATACTTGTCTAACTCAGCACTAAAATTCACACTTGTTAATAGAATTAATAGTATTAATATTATTTTTTTCATGTCTCTCCCTATATATTCAATTAATATCATTATATATTAATTCACACTCAAGTTCAAGATCAATTATCGAACCCCTAATTTCAAAGACTATAATCTACTTTTTCTATGAATATCAAATGAAATACTTTCTATTTCATGCTATTTGTGTTATAATCTTATTAGTGTTGATGTAAATCAATCACTGTTTGCCCCTTATTCCATGTAAGGGGCTTTTTATTTTGCCTTTATTTTTATTTTTCAGTTATCTTAGGTCTATAAATAATGTCTTTATTTATTGAATCCCTTTTAAACTTCTATTCACTATGTTACAATATAACTAACTTTTCCAGAAAGGAAATAAAACTATGAATATAGATGAAATAACTTACAAAATACTAAAGTCAGTTGATACTGCTTCTAAAAATAATATTAATGATCCTAAGAAGATTTTTGATTTAGAATATATAGCTTTATCAGAAAAAGAATTTCCAATAATTCTTGATGATGTAATCACATTAGGTTATATAAAAGGCCTAAGAGTAGATTTTAAAATACCTAATGATCCAAATTTAATTATAAATAATACTCCTAGTTTATCTGTGGTTGCATATAACTTTATTAATAACTATGAAAATCCAGAGCCAAAAGAGACTCCCAAAATTTCAAAGGATTTTTTATTTCAAAAGGATGATTTTAATAGTAACACAATAGTTGATGATCAAGATAATCCTTCTATTCGTGATTTAGAAAAATTAAAGCCAATACTCTCAATAGAAGATGGAGAAATCTTAGATAAAATAATACAAAAACTTAGTGAATTAGAGAATAATACATACCCTATAAAAAAGGGAGTTCTTTCAAGTTTTTCAGATTTTTTAGCTAAATACCCTGTTATTTCAAATATAATAGGTCAAATATTAATTGAATGGCTTAAGAACTGAAATAAAATTCGCATAAAATGAAAGCAGGAGATTCTTCTCCTGCTAATTTTTTTAATTTAGAATTTTTCTAGAATTCTACTAAAATTGATACTTTTCCTTAATATTAAAATACAGCTTTTAAATTAATACCTGTTCTATAATCTTCTTGATCACTTTCCCCTATTCTGTATTCTCCTATTAATGATACTGTATATCTTTCTTTTAACTCTAATCCTATTGAACCTGCTGTTCTAAAACTTCCTTTTTCTTCTGCTGTTTTGGCTAACTTATGATACCCTTGCTCTATCTCTTTTAAACTTGCTTTTTCCTGCTTATTCATATCTCCAAGCTCATATTCATAACCTATACCTAGATTTCCTTTTAGTTTCCAATTTTCAGTTACTCCTAATGCCTTTTCTCCCTCAAGTCTTACTCCTATTCCTGGTTTTATACTATAAGCATCATTACTATCTACTTTTAGACTCTCTGCTCCTCCACTCTCTTCAAAACTTGAGTGTGTCATATAACCTAGTTCTAAGCCTGCATAAGGTACTACTTTTAAATTATTCCCCAAATCTATTCTCTTTCCTATTTCATTAAATGAACTTATTCCATATACATTATAATCTGAATTTAGTTTTGAACTACTTCCATCATACCAATTTACACTTCTATCTACATCATGGAAACTTACTCTTCCTAATAAATCATTCTTTATTTCCCAGTCTCCTAGTGAATACTTATTATGTAATCCTATTTGAATTGTATCTGCTCTATCCTTATCTTTTGTTCCATCAAATTCAAAGTCTGTTCTACTGTAACCTAATGAATAACCAAATTTATGTTTATAAGTTCTCTCTACTTCTCGTAAAGCCATTGCTCCAACTGTATTATAATCATAATTTACTACTCCTGTTGTATCCTCTTTTGTTGTTCCTTTTCCTGCTATTATACTTACTTTTACATTCTCTTTTGTATTATTTTCTGAGTTTTGCAATATTTCTAGTGTATTTTTAAATACCCCTGTTATGTCTTGCTCTCTTTGTGTTATATTTGCATATGTATCTCCTGCAAGCTGTTCAAAGCTATTTGCTAAGTCTCTTTCATCTTTTATCATATCTAATTTATCATATAATTTTAAGGCATTCCCTGTTGCTCCTAAATAATTAGATTCTATATTTCCAGCAAAACCGTCATACCATGTGCCATCTGTAAATTTATCATAATTTATCTTTTCCATCCAAACGTCTATTCCACCAGTATTCTCATTGACTACTGGTATTGCATCAAAACTCAAACTCATACTCTTTAATGATACTATTCCTGTATTTGGTCCCCCCTCTGGAGTATTTGGATCAAATACATTTTCAAACTTATATACTCTTGCATTTGTTCCTTGAGTAAATGAAGGGTCTATCCCTATTGAATTTCCATTAAAATCAAAACTTGGTGCTTTTATACTTGTTCCATTTGATACCAAAAATCCTGAATTTATATCATCATAATCATATCCACCCACTGTTATTTCTTCCAGTGTTGGTATTCTCATTGTTGATGGGTCTACTTTTATAGTCAGTGTTAAACCATCTAGTTCAAACTTTTCATCTACTTTTATTACTCCTGCATTTATTATACTTGGTGGTATATAAGAACCTGTACCATTATCTATATTTTTTGATCCTGTTATCCCACTTGCCAGATTTATCTGACCATAATTCTCTAATACTGATCCACTTGATAATTGTATTCCTGTACTATTATTACCATTTATATTTATTATTCCTGTATTTGTATTGACTACCTTACTATTTAAATTAGCATAAATTCCTATACTATCATTACCATTCATATTTATTGTTCCAGCATTAGTTATCTGTGAGCTTCTTTCACCTGCTATCCCTATAGATTTATCTCCTGATAATGTTATATTTCCTTCATTTTTTATAGAACCATTATCCACAAATATTCCTATTGCTGAATCTGATAATGAAGTTATATCTCCTGTATTTAGAGATTCATTTACGCTTCCTCTTGTATAAAATCCTACCCCAGATTCTCCTACTTCTATATTTCCAGTATTTTTCATATCTATAGTTTTATCTCCATATAAACCAACTGAATAACTATTTGCATATGAATTATCAGGATCTACTATTAAAGAATCTCCTACTTTTATATCTCCACTATTATCTATAGTTCCTTCTTTGTTATAAATCCCTATATTTGAGTCTCCTGTGTTTGCTGTTATACTTGCTTTATTTATTATAGTTCCTCCGTCACTCATATAAAAGCCGACATTTCTTGAACCATTCATTATTAAATCAGCACCTGTTTCACTTAATATATTTGAACCACCCTTTGAATAAACAAATACTCCATCATTTCCCAAAGTCTGAGCTTTTCTATTTATTAAGTCCGATCCTGTATTTAATACTATTCCATAATTCCCATCTAACATATTAATATTAGCATTATTATCTATTTGTGTCTGATTTATTGCATAGATTCCTACTGCATTTGTTCCATTTAGATTTATTGATCCACCTGTCAGTTCAATTCTACCTGAATCTGAATATATCCCCATTCCATCTGCTCCTGCTTCAATACTTCCAGATGTTTGTTTTATTATTCCTGACTTATTATATATTCCTATAGAATTATCTCCAGCTTTTATTAAATTCGTATTTATTACCAGACCATTTTCTGTATTATTATACACTCCTATACTTGGATCTGTCTGATTTGATGAATGTCCAACTGTTATATTCCCTGTATTTTCAAAAGCTTGACTTCCCGAACCTGTCATATATACTCCAACTGTTCTATCTCCAGTTAAATTTATACTTCCTGTATTTTTTATATTTGAAGCATTTGCAGTATCAGAATATATCCCTACTATTTTATTTCCTGTTCCATTTATAGTTCCAGAATTATTTATGTCTTTTCCATTATTTAAAAATAATCCTACAGAACCTTCTTTTATATTTATCAAGTTTGCATTGTTTATACTTGTCCCTGTTCCTTTTCCTAATATCCCTACTGAATTTTTCCCTAATGATATCTCTCCGGAATTCAAAGCACTTGCTCCATCCATTACATACATTCCTGATGACTCATCTCCAAAATGCATTGTTCCCATATTTGTGGCTTCGTGTGATACACTTTGACCACCTATTATTGTAGGAGTTCCATTTGAGTTTGCTCCACTTAATGCTATTCCTATAATCCTAGATTCATAATCATTTTTTGTATTATTAAATGATGTCATAACAGAGTTTGTTCCTAATAATATTGCAGAGTTTTGACCATAGTTATACATTCCGCCTTCACTTAACTTAATTGTTCCATTTGAATATATTTCTGAATTTTTCATATTTTGAAAAACATATGTCGAACCTTCTGTAGAACTTATATCAAAATTTTGATTAAATACACCTGATGATAGATTATTAAATACAACTATTCCTTTTCCATCTATATTTATTGTACCATTTCCTGTAAATGAAGTTATTCCATCTGTATAAATTCCTACTGCATTATCACCTAAAAGATTTAATTCCATATTATTTAAATTTACATCTGAATCCTTTGCATATACTCCAACTCCATCTTTTCCTACACTTATTACTCCTGTTCCTGTCACATCACTTTTATCAGTATAAATACCTATTCCTCCCACAGACTTACTTACATCTATGTTTGTTCCTGAGTTTAAAGTGATACTGTTATTGCTTGGTGTTGTTACACTAGAATCAGTATTTTTAATTGCATATATTCCTATAGCCTTTTCACCAGATTCTGCTATTATACTTCCTGCATTTATAATAGAAGAACTTGCTCCATAAGTATCGTAATCACTTGGTTTTAAGAGAGTTTCTGCATATATTCCTATTCCATGATTCCCTATTTTTATAGTACCGTCATTTGTTACATCTGCTACTTTTCCAAATAATCCTATTCCATTATCTCCAATTGTTTCTACAGTACCTGTATTTTTTATAGTTCCCTTTTTAGCATATATACCAACAGTATTTGATCCTGTTAATGAAATTTTTCCTTCATTTAATAGACTTGGATACATAGGAATTATCCCATAATATACCATTCCACTTTGAGCCATTCCTAATTGTGAATCTTCTGATCCTGTTATTGTAACTCCTTCTTTTAATGTTATGTCAGAAAGACTTACTTCCATATCTCTATATATCTTACTACCAGTTGTATTATTTTTATCTAAATTAGAATCTTCATCTATATACAAGATTCCCCAATTCAGCCTTGATTTTTGACTTCCTGTTAGGTTTATTCCTTGTGAACCTAAATTTGATATACCTGATAAATTTAATGATGCTCCAACAATTGATAATGCATAACTATTATCATCAACATGTATATTTAATTCTCCATTAGAAGTATCAAATAAGTCTCCTATATTTAGGATGTTTGTCCTATTAGAGTACCCTTCATAACCAATTGCTATTGCCCCATTTTTTACTTGTCCATTTACTTTTCCATTTATTGTATACTTTCCGTCACCAGAAAGTGAACTGTCTTCTTGACTAAAAAATAAAACCGAATTTCTTCCATCTATAGTTGCTTCTAGAGAACTATTTGTATTTGGAGATAGTGTAAAATCACCACCTGATGAATAAAAAACTACACTTTCATTACCTGTTACTTCTATTTTATTTGATGATACATTATTTGTACTCTTATTATTTATAGCAAGACCACCTAATGCTACAGAATTATTTCCATTTACTATAATATAATCATTTTTTGAATCTAAAAAACCACGATTTGATATTGCTGTGGCCTTATCACCATTCATTTCTATATTTCCAGTATTAATTACTGTTCCGTTATTTGATGCGAAAATAGCAACTCCACCATTGTTATTATATTCTGAAGAATTATTCACTATATTTCCATGATTTTCTAGTCTTCCTTCATTTCCAATTAATGATCCTCCCGTAGAAAATACAGACATAGCTTTTGCTCCTGCACCTATGTTAACATCACTATAATTAATGATAGTATTTCCGCCTCTTACAGATACAAGATGATTTTTACTTCCCTTATTAATTTCTCCTAATACAGACTCCATACTTTTATCTATAATCAATGAACCCGAACTAACATTAAACATAAATGAATTTTCTGAGTTATCTCCAAAAGAAATACTTCTAATCACAGAATTATCTAAAATCATATTTTTATTTTTTTCTTCTTCTGTTTTCATATCTATATATATACCAGTTGCGGAATCTCCATCTAAAGATATGCTCATATTTTTCATATTCTCAAATCCATTATTAGATACTATTTGACCATTATATATACTCAGGTATAATCCAATATTATCTTTCCCATTTACATTTATAATTCCACCAGAACCATCAATATCAACTTTAGAATCCATAATAGGAGCACCTAGAGTATTTCTACTTGCTATATTTACTCCTATAGCCTTTTCTCCATTTAGATTTATATTCCCTGTTTTTACTAGTGCTTCTCCCACATTCATTGAGGGGAAAATAACATGTATTCCAACTCCTGAAAAGAGTCCGTAACTACTAAATTTAGAGTTCATGTTTATTATGTTATTATTCAGTAAATTTAACTTAGCTTTATCAGCTTGTGGTGCTATTAGCATCATCCCATAAGTACGACCACCAACTGATGTTATAATTCCATTATTTACTAATGTTGCTTCTAGTCCCGAAGTTAAACTATTAGTAATATCTAAGTCTAAAATCATTCCAGCTAGAATTCCATTAGCTCCTGCTGGATTATCTAAATTTAGATTCCCATTATATGTGACAGTCCCATCTTTAGTTATATAAATTGGTTTATAACTTATAAATCCTTTTGGCCATGAAGTTTGAGAATCCATTGTTATATCCCAGTCTCCTTGAATTTTATAATCACCATTCATACTTATATTATTAATACCAAGACTAGAATGAAGATCAAGTGTATGAGTATAGTTTGAATTAACTGTTCCCGATACCCCATAGTCAGCATTTTCATAACTCATATTTCCAGAAACATCAACAACTTCTCCTCTAATTGTAAACAAACCCTTCGTATTTCCCACTGTACTGAGGTTTAAATTCTCAAATATATTTCTTCCTGAAGTAGAGTATTTCACTTCATTTGTAACATTTCCAAATGTACTATAATCTGCTCTTCCATTCACACTTGAATAATTAAAAATAGGTGTTGCTATAAATAAAAGATCATTTTTTTCATAATCTAGATCTATTGGATTTACATTTACCGCTCCTATTTTTCCAGAATTAAATTCTATATTCGGTGTAGGCACCAAACTCATCTCCATATTAATATTTCTATCATTTACATTTTTTATAGGAATTACCATTCCTAAACTAATGCTTTTAGCTTCTTTGTCAGATATACCATTTGAATCTAAATTCTCTGTATTTCCACCTTTTCCTCTATTTTTATGATTATAAAAAGCATTATAAAAAACCTGCCACTCTAAAAATTCTGGTTTTATTATGTAATCATTTTGTAAATACAAATCAGCTAGTTCTTTATTTTTTGTATTTAAAATATTTTCTATTAACTTGTAATTGTCTCCATTTGTTTTTCCTTCATCTATGTTTTTTACCATTTTAGTATATAATTTATCGTATTTTGTATCTAATCCTGTATTTCCATTTTCTACGTTAGCTCCATAGGCTGCATTTACTGCCATTAAGAACATTAACAACTTTTTATTTTTAAACATTATTATCTCCTTTTCCAACTCACTAAACAAATATAGAATCTAAATCTAATTTGTAAATAATTTTCGTATATTGTACCACAAATTTTATTATAATTCAAATTTTTGAAACACAGATCAATGTTTTACTGCTAAAATTCAATTCTTTTATAAGTTTTATTTTATTATAAAAAGCACCTTAGATATTGGCTTTTACCAAACATCTAAGGTGCTTTTATTAAAATTTTATAATATATGATTTTCTTTTATGCTTTCTATTTTTTTGAAAGCATTTTATTAATATGATTCTTTAATTCTTTAAATGCACTTCTTGTATTAATCTCATCAAGTGTTTCTATAAGTGCAATAACCTCTTTATCATCAAGGCTCTCTTTTTTATTTGCAATAAAAGTAGCTCTACTTTTAATAATAAACAAAAGTATTTCCTCAGTTAATGCACTATTTTTAACCATATCTTCCACAGTTTTGCTTTTAGATGCAAACTTAATAAAGTCTTTATTCATAAGTGTATAATTTAACTTGTCTTTTTCATCACTATAACGTTCTACTATTGCCTTGTATTCATCGCTATTAACCATATCCATGATTTCTTCCTGTTCAGGCTCTTCAGTTTTTTCTACATACTTAGATGTGTCTATTCTAATATTTTGACGACCTGAATAAGGCATTCCTAATGTTAGTTCTATTGCTTCTTCAAATGCTGCGATTGGAAATAAAGCTTCATCAACTTTTCCATAAGGAATAGCTTCACCAGTACTTTTATCTAGAGTTGCTGCCGCAGTAGCCTCTACATCCAAACGAAGTATTTTAATACCTGCTCCACCAGATGATAGCTTTTGTTTATATGCTATAGCTGGAATCACAGTTAATTCTACAGTTTTTGTTCTTACAATTTTCATAATATTTTCCTCCTGATCTTTTATTTTTTTTCTAATTCAAGTTTCCAATATGATTTAAATTATACCACGTTATTTAACTTTAGTGTAAATGATTTTTAAATCATTTATATTTCCAGCACTTAAGCCTTTATAATATATATTTTCCTTGCACACTTTATAAAAAGCATTTATAATATAGTAGGTGATATTATGTTTAAAATAGGAGAATTTTCAAAATTAACGCAAGTGTCAATTCGTATGCTCCGACATTATGATGAAACTGGTTTATTAAAACCTGCAGAAATTGATAAATTTACAAATTATAGATTATATTCTCTGGAACAAATTCCTACTTTAAATAAAATTATTTTTTTACGGGACTTAGGTTTTAAAATTTCAGAAATTATAGCTGTATTTAATCAATGGAGTGATGATTCTTTCACCACCCTACTTAACAATAAAAGCTTAGAAATAAAAAAAACAATCGAAATTGAACAGAATAAACTATCTAAAATTGAATTAGCAAAAAGGGATATCTTACAAAAGAATATAGAGATACATTTAAATGTTGCAATAAAATCCATTCCCAGCTATCAGGTACTTTCTTTGAGGCGCATTGTTCCCGACTATTACACTGAAGGTGTGTTATGGAAGGAAATGATGAACTTTGCTAGTGAAAATGATATTTCCATTTCAGACAACACTTTTACTATTTATCATGATACGGATTATAAAGAAAAGGATGTTGATATTGAAATATGTGTACATGTAACTAAAATGGAAAAAAATATAAGTGATTTTACATATCGAAATATAGAACCTGTACCAATTATGATGTATAGTATGGTATATGGTTCTTTTGAAAATATTGCTGATACATACCTTTCCTTTGCAGGTTGGTTACAAAAACACAACCAATACAAAATGGATGGACAAAATAGACAGATTATTCATCGCGGGCCGTGGAATGAAAAAAATCCAGATAAATACTTAACCGAAATACAAATTCCACTTAAAAAAATTTGATTAAAAGTACTTTACTTTTACAATTTATTTTTTTGTTATTGACTCTCACATGATGTGAGGGTCTATATTATATTTACAGAAAAATAAAATTTAAGGAGGAATGAAATATGAAAAATTTTCAAGTTAAACCAATTGGGAAAATTAATATCAAAGAAGAGGAAATGTTTATTGAGCTTGAACCACAATATATTCCAGCTTTAAAAGCTTTAGATGGCTTTAGTCATCTAAGTGTTATCTGGTGGTTTAGTGACTTTAACAGTGATAAAATGAGAAGCATTCTTGAAACATCGCAGCCATATAAGAAAGCACCAGAAGTAATGGGTATATTTGCTACAAGGTCACCTATCAGACCTAATCCACTTGCTTTAACAGCAGTACAAATCATCAATATTGATTATATAAAAGGTATTATTCATATTGCCTATATTGATGCAAATCATGGCTCGCCAGTTCTTGATATTAAACCATACACACCAAGTTTTGACAGAGTTGATACTTCTACAGTACCAAAGTGGTGCGCTCATTGGCCAAAGAGTCTAGAGCAATCAGGAAGTTTTGATTGGGAAAATGAATTTAATTTTTAACAGTATAAAGAAATAAATATGAAGAAATTATTTTTGCCATAGAGGAATAATAATTTCATAAAAAAGTTTAATGACAGTTTTGAGGAATAATTTAAAACTGTCATATTTTTATCTCCAAAATTATTACTAACATTATGTAGTTTTCCCCTTCTTAGATCAGTATTATAGAACTTCTTATTCTCATTTTTTATTTTCTTATCATAGTTATAAAATTTAAGATAGTACAACATTTAAAATAACATATGTAACATGGTTGTAACATGAAAATTTTATTATTATTATTATATTAACAAATTTTTTTAATCTTTATTGACATATCCAAAAAATTGCATTAATATTAGAAGAGTTAAAATATAAATGTATTTGATTTCTTAAATTTAGCATCAATTTAAGAAGAAGGGGGACCAATGAAAAAATAAAACTTAAAATTATATCTCAAATTTCATGATAATATTTTAAAGCTAATCTCATCTGTAAGCTCAAGTCCAAATTTAAAACTAATATAAAATCAAATGCAATTATTAAATAAAATAATATTGTAGTAATAGAAAATATATAGG
>JAGOZX010000173.1 GCA_018058425.1 Sebaldella sp. | reverse complement strand
GATGAAGAAGCAGTAGCATTAGCAAAAGAGAGAGGAATAGAAATACCGGATGTAACAAAAGAAACAAGAGGAGATGTAATAAGCTTATTCTTTGATGAATATGTTGAAAAAACACTTATTCAACCAACATTTATTTATGAATATCCAGTAGAAATATCACCACTTGCCAAAAAATGTCCAAACAATAAAAAAATGACAGAGAGATTTGAAGTATTTATAGGTGGACGTGAATATGGAAATGCATTTTCAGAGTTAAATGATCCAATAGACCAATATGAAAGATTTAAAAAACAAGTAGAAGCAAAAGAAGCGGGAGACGAAGAAGCAGGAATGATGGATGAGGATTATATACAAGCACTAGAAATAGGACTTCCTCCAACAGGTGGATTAGGAATAGGAGTAGATAGATTTGTTATGTTATTAACAAATTCAGATTCAATAAGAGATGTACTATTATTCCCAACAATGAAACCTAATAAGGACAGGTCGTAAGTGTCCTATTAAAAACTAGAATAAGTTAGAATTAAAAATAGTTAAGTTATTACTTTAAGATAAAAGGAGAGATTATGTTTAATTTTTCATTTGATAAAAGAGTTTTATATGTTGTAATTACAATTATGGTTTTTATGACATTAGCCAATTATATAAGTAATCCAGGAGCTTTATTTGGATTGTTAGCAAGTATACCAGGGGTCTTAATAGCTATAACATTTCATGAATTTGCACATGGATTTGTGGCCTATAAATTAGGAGATAATACTGCAAAAAATGAAGGAAGACTAAGTCTAAATCCGTTAGACCATTTAGATCCTATTGGTTCACTTATGTTATTGTTTGCTGGATTTGGATGGGGAAAACCTGTACATGTAAATCCAAGAAATTATACTAGAAAAATATCAATGGAAAAAGGAGAAGCCATTGTTTCAGCAGCAGGACCAATTATGAATTTTCTTCTTGCTATTATATTTACTTTAATTTATTATGCAATTTATAAATTTGCAGGAAGTCAGTTTCTATCTTCAACAGTAGGTGGAATTATAATGCTATTAATATCTTACACAATATCAATTAATATAGGATTAGGAGTTTTTAACTTAATACCATTACCACCATTAGATGGTTCTAAGATAATTATGCCATTTTTACCATATAAAGCAAAAGAGTGGTTTACAAATAATGAGCAATTATTTTCTCTTGTATTTGTAGTATTATGGATAACAGGAATAGCAGGAACTATAATATCACCCGCAATTAATTTAGTAACAACTGGAATTTTAAGTTTAGGAAAATTAATTATAGGATAAATAATAAACAGGTTTTAATATCTATTTACAAGATGAATTATAAAACCTGTTTTAAAGTTATAAAAAAGTAGGAGTAGATATGAAAAAAGATATAATAACAATGCGGAATTGAGTCAAGTTGTGATGAAACATCAGTAGCAATAGTAAGAAATGGTAGAGAAATATTATCTAATATAATAGATACACAAATACCAATACATGAAAAATATGGAGGAGTTGTTCCAGAAATAGCATCTAGAAACCATATAGAGGCTATTTCTAGAGTAACTAAGAGAGCAATACAAGAAGCGGAAGTTAATTTTAAAGACATCGATGCTATTACACCAACATATGGACCGGGATTAGTAGGAGCATTACTAGTAGGACTTTCTTATGCAAAAGCACTAAGTTTTGCAGTTAATAAGCCTTTAGTAGGAGTTAATCATATAGAAGGACATATTGCAGCAAATTATATTACACATAAAGAGCTCAAGCCACCATTTATTTGTGTGATGATGTCTGGAGGAAATACGCAAATCGTACATGTAAAGGATTATACAAAATTTGAGGTACTAGGAAGGACGCGTGATGATGCAATAGGTGAGGCATTTGATAAGGTAGCAAGAGTAGTTGGTCTTGGTTATCCAGGAGGACCAAAAGTAGATAAATTAGCAAAAGAAGGAAAAGCTAATATAGAATTGCCTAAGACACATTTTGATGAAGATACTTTGGATTTTAGTTTTAGTGGAATAAAAACAGCAGTAATTAATTTGAATCATAAAAATCCAAATATCAATAAAGCAGATTTATGTGCAAGTTTTCAAAAAAATGTAACAGATACTCTAATTGAAAATGTAAAAAAAGCTGTTGATAAAACGAAAATAAAAAGAATTGTATTGGCAGGAGGAGTTTCAGCAAATTCATATATAAGGGAAAAATTTTTAGAATTTGAAAGAGATGGTATAAAAGTATATATGCCAGATTTGAAGTTATGTACAGATAATGCTGCAATGATAGCATCAGCAGGATATTATAATTTTATATCAGGAAAAAGAGATAAGTTAGATTTAAATGCAGTACCAAATATTCAATTAGGAAATTAATAGATAAAGGCGATAGTGAGTAATACATAAAATAAAATAGAAGGAGAAAAAAATGGCAATTTATACTATAGGAGATTTACATTTATCTTTTCATGAAAATAAGCCAATGAGCATATTTGGAGATAATTGGAAAGGACATGAAGAAAAAATAAAAAAAGATTGGATACAAAAAATAAAAGAAACAGACTTGGTAATATTGCCAGGAGATTTTTCATGGTCCACTTATTTGAGTGATACTAAAGAGGATTTCGAATATTTAAATAGTTTACCAGGAAAAAAA
>JAGOZX010000172.1 GCA_018058425.1 Sebaldella sp. | reverse complement strand
ATGAAGAGTTATCAAGAAGGAGCAGTAGGCTCTACAATAGTAGGAAATAATGTAATACTTGATGCAACAAATGATATAAATATAAAAGCATCAAATGTAATAGCTATAAAAGATGGAATAGAAAATACAGGTGGAAATATAATAGCCACAGCAGGAAACAATATAAATATATTAGCAGAAACATTAGATAATAGTTATTATTCAAAAGTAAAAAGCAGTGGATTTAGTACAAGCTTTGAAACTGGTGGTGGAGGATTAACAGCAGGAGTAAGCTATAATAAAAATAGTTTAGAGCAGACAAGTAATGGAACAACAGTGGCAGTATCAACATTAATGTCAGAAGGAAGTACATTATTAGATGCAGGAAATAAAATAAGAACAGAAGCAATGCAGGCTAATATAGGTGAAGATCTAATAATAAGAGGTAAAAATGGAGTAGAATTATTAGATGCAAAAGAGACTTATGAAGAGAAGGTAAAACAAAAAAGTAGTAGTATAGGAGTGAGCGTAAGTGCAGCATTTACACCAGCTCAATTAGTAGATACAATAGGTGATGTAAGCAATAATATAAAGGATTATGGATTTGGAAATACGTCACAAACAATAAATACATTAGGAAATGGATTCCAAGATTTAAGAAATGTTGCAAGTTTAACAGGAAATCTAAGAAATTGGTATGAAGCAGATGGATATATTGGGTTAAAGGGACTAGTTACAGATGGTCTTCATAATCCTGTAAGTGGAGGAAATAATCTAAAAGATGCAGCAAAAGGAATGGTAAATGCATCAGTAACAGCAAGTTATAGTCAAAGTAGCTATGAATCAAATACAAGTGGAACAAAATCAATAGCAGGAGTTATCAATGTTGGTGGAAACATGGTTATACAATCTGAAGGAGATGTAAAGTTAGTAAATCAGAAAATAACTGTAGGAGAAAACATAATAATAGATGCTAAGAACTTTGAAGCACTAGCAGGAGAAAATACATATAAGAATGATACAAAGTCAAATTCGATGGGAATGAATGTAGGATATGATATAGTAAATCAGAATGCATTAGGTGGATTGAATGCATCAACAGGAAATTCAAATACAACTTCTAAAAGTTATGATAATACATTTATATCAGCAGGAGGAACATTCCAATTAACAACAAAGGAAGATGCAACATTTAAGGGAGCTAATGTAATAGCTGATAAAATAAACTTTGATATTGGGAAAAACTTGAATATAATTTCATTACAAGATGAATATAAATCACATGGAGAGAATTCGAGTGTAGGATTAAATGTAAGTGGGAAATTACCAGGAACTCAAGCTCAACAAGGTTATGCAATACCAACAATTGGTGGAGGACACAGTGAAAATAATGAAGAAAGTAAATGGGTAAGTAATCAAACAAGTATAATAGCTAATAATGGAGGAAGTATAAAAGTAAATGAAACCCTAACAAATATAGGATCTATTATAGGAAGTTTGAGTAATGAAAATAAATTAGGAATAGATGCGAAAAAAGTTGTAATTGAGAACTTAGAGGATTATAATAAGGGAGAGAATTACGGAGTACAAGTAAGTGGAATTGGAGTTAAGACACCAATAGGACAAACAGGAATACAATATGGGAGTCATGATAAGGAACAAAATACAAACGCAACATTTGTTAATACAGAAGTAACAGAAAATGGAGTTAAGTTAGACTTAGATAAGCTAGGAATAAATACAGATATTACTAAATCACAAGTAGTAACAAAAGATGAGGTAGTGGAACAAATAGATACAGTACTTCATACAGATTTAGCAAACAAAGCAGTAAGAGATGAAGTAATAAAAGATGTAAAAGGATTAATAAATACACCAGGAGATATAATAGCAGCAGCACAAAATTCAAAGGGAAATCAAAACTTTTTTGATGAATTAAAAGGAACAATAGGAAAATCAGATATAATAGCAGAATTGGAAAATAATAAAGTATTAAAAGATATTGCAAAAGAATTAAAAGGAAAAGATAAAGTAACAACTCAAGAAGTAGAGGGTTATTTAACAGCAATAGCTCAAATAGCAGCAAATGAATTAGGATCAGATAAGAAAGTAATAGTAAAAGCAATATTAGAAGGGGATATTGGAGCAGGAGCTCATTTAGCAGAAGATGGAAAGACAATAGTAATATATGCAAATTTAAATGATTACGCGAGCTTAGATATGTATAGTGCATTAGACAGTTTGATGAAAGAAGTTTATCATGATAATGCAATAAATCCTTATACTTATAATAAGACAGAAGCTCAGATGAGAGCGGATAAAGATAAAAGTTTACAAAATAGAGAAGAAGGTTCAACACAGACAATAGGAGATTACAAATCAAAAGGTAAAGGTGAAAAGATCGATTGGAATGATAAGCTGGTAGATAATGGTAAACTAGTTATAAATTCAGAAGAATATGCAAAAAATAAAGAATTGGGATTATTAGAATTTGATGATCCAGAAAAAAGATCACAAGAAAAAGCTAAGGAATTATATAATGCGAACTGTAAAAAGAATCCAGGTAGTGAAGATTGTAAAAAATTAAAGAAAGAAATAGATAAGACAATATATGATCAGAAAAAACCTATGGCTGAAAAAGCAATAAAAAGAAAAAAAGTAGAAGTATTTCAGAAAAAACCAGATTATTCAAAATCACCAGG
>JAGOZX010000042.1 GCA_018058425.1 Sebaldella sp. | reverse complement strand
TTCTACTGCTATTATACTGTGCATTGCTGAACTAAAACTTACAGCTGCTAAATTTTTCTTTCCAAATTTTATTATTAATTCTTTTAAATTTAAAATAAAAGAATTAAAAATTTCTTCTGGATCTTGCTCATAAAAGCCTTCTTCTGGGGATAAAAGCTTATAATTTGCATTTAACTTTCCTATTACTTTCCCCATTAAATTATATGCAATAATTTTTGTACTTGTGGTTCCTATATCCACAGTTATTATATATTTCATTCTCCCTCCTTTTTTCGGAAATAATTTTCTTTTTATTCTATTATTTTTAAAAAAATAAAATTTGTGGAAATAATTTTCTAATAATAGTATACTTTATTTTTTTAAAATGTCAATAATAATTTTTTTTACTTTTATATTCTTTCTATATTATTGTAATTTTCTAAAATTATATAAATCTCTTCATTATATATTTTTCTGTTTTATTTATATGATTTTGGAAAAAATTCTCAAAATAATTTAATTATAATATAATAACATTTTTTATTAGTTCAATTTATATTTTTTAAAAAAATATCATTAGACAAACATGTGTAAATACAATAGTTTGAAAGTCATAAGTGTTTTATAAGATAAATATAAGCAATTTATAAGTTAGTTGTTATACAATATCTTTGCTAGAGAAAATAATAATAATTTTTTATTCACAATTAGACACAATAAAAGTGTCTAATTTTTATGTATTTATATAATATTTTTATTTCAAAAAATATTATTTCCATATACATGTGTAAATACAACGGTTTGCAATGATGATAAGAATTTTATAAGACAATTATAAGTATTTTATAAGTTAGTTGTTATAGAATATCTTTGCTAGAGAAAATAATAATAATTTTTTATTCACAATTAGGCACAATAAAAGTGTCTAATTTTTTTATTTTTAAAATTATATCTAAAGAAAATTATGATATAAAATTTAATGAAAAATCATATTATACTCGCCTATATTATCATAATAAATTTGTATATAAAAAGAGGTAGATCAAATATTTTGACCTACCCTTTAGTGTGAATTATTCAAATGTTAATTGATCATAAACTGAAAGCATTTTATATCTATTTGAGTACGGCTCATAAGTTAGAGTATATGGAGCATTTTCACTTATATTATATATCTCCTGTAATTTATTTATAAATAATGTATCTTTTTGCACAAATGAGTTCCACCTTGATTCTGATTCTTTCATCATTACTAAATCATTTTCTTTTAGATGTGATAATAATGCAGCATATCTTTCCTTCAATGCTTCTTGTTGTTTAGTCACTTCATTAGTATCAATTTTTATAAATCCATTCTTACTAACTAGTTCTTTATATTTATTTAGTGTATTTATTCTATCTTCTATAATATTTATCTTATATCTTTCAGATAACTTTTTAGCTGTTTCACTTGAATTATTCTCATTACTTATAGTAAATAATGAATCTAAAAATTTAAATTCTGAATCTTTATATTCTATCCAAGATTTTTCTGAATCGATTAAACTAGGCTTTTGATCCTCTGTTAAAACAGCTGTTAATTCTTGATATATTTTATTTAATTCTTCATCTGCTTTTTCCTTAGTTACAAATTTAACAGAGATATTTGACAAATTTCCATTAGTAGATGTTTTTCCTGATATATATCCATTCAAATTATTTAAAAATACTTCATAATTAAAATTCTTTCCATATACATCTTTTAAATCCTTTAAGTATGGGTTCACATAAGTCTTTTTACCATTTATAATTTCCAGTTCTCTTTTAGCTAGATCTAATCCGTTTATTTCTACGCTATTTTTGGGAACATAAAAATAACTATTATCATATATTTTTACATCATTTTGAAATTTTCTAAAATATAAATAAACTCTTTCTGATATATCGCCATTTTTCCCGCCTATTTTATTACTATTGCTATAATAGTCTAAAACTTTACTAATATCTATTTCAGTTTTAATTAGAAAGACTGTTTTTCCATCTTTCTCATATGTACTCCATTCTACATTCTTTGCATTAACATAGTTAGAAAAGGCTGTATTAAAATCTACACTCTTATCTTCATTCCAAAATTTATTTTTATAATCATCTGCTGTAACAATTTTATTATTTTCTTCCACAGTTGTAGTCTCTGTTTCTGTAGAAGGAGCTATTACATCATCATTATACTGATTTCCTAATATTTTATAAGTTATAATACCAATTACTACAATTAGTAAAAAAATTAACACTGGGGTAAAATTCTTTTTCTTACTACTTTTCTCATTGAACTCAGATGATACATATTTTGTTGGATCAAACTTATCTTTAAGATTTTCTTCCTCTAAGTGTATTTTTCTATCTTCTTCAAAATTCTTATTTTCATCATTTTCTTCACTTACTTCATCTAAATTTACACTATTTTGAATTTTATTCTCTAATTCTTTTTCATTTTCATTTTCAAACATTTTTCACTCCTTATTTTTAAAATATATAAAAAGTAGCTTTATTTGCATTATTATAACATAAATAACTAATATTAAAATTAGTTATTTCTTTGAAAATACATTTTATTTTACATATTCACTTTTAATTAATAAATTTACTCTTTTAAATTCTTCTATGCTTAGTTCATGATAATTATCATATTTTTTTATTAATTCATCATAGGCCTGGTTTAAAATCTCGCCACTTCTTACTCTTTTAGATATCCCATAAAATGTTCTTCTTACAGACTCTTTATCTTTATATGAAGAAAGTATATTCTCTTTCTTTATCCAACTATATACTTCTTTAAAATTCTCTGTATGAATATCCTTATAATAATCAATTTCAGAATATATTTTTTTAATATCTATTTCTAACTTTTCACCAAATAATTCAAGCCAATCTAGAGCTAAAAAATGATCTATAAAAATATCTGATATTACTCCTCTAAATAAATTAAATTTATAATCTATTTCTTTTACTAAAATATTATTGTCATCAGACACTGAATCGATTTTTCTATGCAATTTTAAGCCGTTTTTGACCTCGTAGGGCAATTCTAAGTTCTCTACCCTACCTTTATAAAAATCTCCTACAAAATTCCCATACAGAGTCTTTAAATCCATTTCTATTGAAAATCTTGAATGTCCTAAAAAGTTCATTATTATCATTCCTTTTCTTTTAAATTTAAAACTTAGATGTCCATATTTTACTCTATATAACAAAATATGTCGATTATAAATTTTATATACAAAAAAAGGAACCTTGATAATTATACAAGGTTCCTTTAGCTAGTGTGACAATATTAATAATTGTTCATTCAAATATTTTATATAAAATAAAATATAGAAAAAGTGTTATTTTTTGCCTAGAGCTTTATTAACTCTACTTTCAAAAAACTGATATTATATTTATTTAAAATATGTATATTTGTTTATACATAGACTTTAAAACATAATGCTTATTACAATTTCTAAATTTAGTTCAAAAAATAATTTTCCAGTGAGGCTTATTATGAAATTTAGTTCTTAATTACAAATAATTGTAGATATCTCTAAATTCCAAGATCTCACTATTTTTATATTACTAGAATTTAGAGATATCTTATATTTAAAATGGTTTAACTAAACTATTATTTTCTGTTCTTTAATCCTTTGACATTGTCTAAAAATTACTTAACAAATAAACTACTAGCCCCTTAAGCCACTAAGCTTTTTATTATTTTATAACTGTTATTTATTTTATATTTATTTAAATTCTTCACTATCTTTACACCCCTTAAGTGTTTGATATATATTTAATTCTCATACATTTTTAGCTTTCTGTAGTACTATATATTGAGAAATTATCGCTAGAAAAATTAACAATATTTTTTTGTCTAATTTTTTATTTTTTTATTTTATGATACAAATTTACAGATGATGAATATTTTAATTGTTTCTAAAATTGAAATGGATTTTAATTTTTTACCGATAGTCTGTACTATTATTCTGATACAATAATGCTATTCTTTTCATTAGTTTTTTTCTAATGTTAGAATATTTTTGTTTCACAACCTCCTCTCTTGCTCCTATTTTACTTGAAACTTCTTTTGTAGATAGATTACATTTTTCTAAGAGTTTTAGGATTGTTACTTCTTCATCTGTCAGCTCGCTCCTCAAACTTTCGTACTCGATTTTCATCTTATCACTCACTTTATAAAATTTCTTGAACCCCATTTTATATTTTGTGCATATGCACATAACCATTATAATATAAATAATTCATTTTGTAAATAACTTTATTTAATTTTTATAAAAAAAGAGTCAGTTTAAGAACAAAAGCCCTGACTCTTTAATACTTTCCAATATTTTTATAATTTAACTTTACCTGATTTAGTGAGTAATTTTATTCAAATTTATTATTTTATAAGTATATTTTTCTTATTCAACAAAGCGTAAATTAATTTTTTTCTACCTGAATAAATCAATCTTTGAACAGTTCCTCTTGATATCCCATTTTTTCTGCTGTTTCATTTTGGTCGTAATCTTCTAAATCTATATACCTCATCACTTCAAATTCATCTTTAAAAATCTCTACAAACTCTGTAACTTCATCATCATAAGGTTTAAATGAAATATTTTCTTTCAATACTCTTATATTTCTAAATTTTTTTGGTCTTGGCATAAATCATTGTCCTTTTTTGTAATTTATTTAACCAATATCACTTTCACTCTCTCCTATCGGTAATTTTACTCTCAATATATCTATTGGCTCCATTTCTAATTCTGAAGTTATAAGAGCAATTGTATTTGGATGAACAATTTGTACAACTTCATCATTTTTGGTATTAATAAATTCATTAATTTTAAACTTTTGAATATTTGAGTTTGGTCTTACTAATTCTATTTCATCATCTGTAGATAATCTATTTCTAATTTGAAGCAAATATTGGTTATTAGGTCGTTTTTCTAATACATTTGCAACTAATTGATACGTTTGGCTATATGATAAGTTTGTATTATAATTCTGATCTTCTTCTGTTGTTTTCCCTAAATAAAATCCTTTTGAATACAGTCTATGACTTATTGTCTGCAGTTCTTCAAGCCATTTTGGATTATATTTATAATTACCTGTCATGTATAGATCAATAGCTTCTCTATACTGTTTTACAACAGTAGAATTATAATAGATACTTTTCATTCTTCCTTCTATTTTTAGAGAATCCACACCTGTTTCTATTACCTTATCTATAAAATCTATTGTACATAAATCTTTTGCATTAAATATATAAGTTCCATCTTCATCTTCTATAACATCATGATATTCACCTGGATGATTTTCAGCTACTATTTTATAATTCCATCTGCAACTTTGTGCACATACTCCTCTATTTGCATCTCTAGCCGTCATATAATTACTTAGTAGGCATCTTCCAGATACAGCCATGCACATGGCTCCATGAATAAATACCTCTAATTCCACATCTGGAACTTTTTCTCTAATCTCTTTTATTTCCTCTAATGACATCTCTCTAGCCAGTATTACCCTGCTTGCTCCCAGATCTTTCCAAAGTTTTACACTTCTCCAGTTAGTATTATTCGCTTGTGTACTAACATGAATACTTAATTCTGGTGCTACCTCTCTCACTAATTGAAATACTCCTAAGTCTGCTACTATTACAGCATCTACCTTTACCTCATTTAAAAACTTTACAAATTCAGGTAAGTGATCTATTTCTTTATTATGTGCAAATATATTTAATGTTACATATAGTCTTTTATTCATTCCATGGACAAATTCTACTGCTTCTCTAAGTTCATCATTTTTAAAATTTGCAGACATCCCTCTCAAATTAAAGGCATTTCCACCGATATAACATGCATCTGCTCCAAAATGAAAGGCAGATTTTAATTTTTCTATATTTCCAGCCGGAGCTAGTAATTCTACCTTCTTTATACTCATATTTCCCTACTTTCTAATCTGTTCTAAATGTTATATTTACAAATCTCTGTTGTTCTTTGATAAATCCTATTTTTACAGTTCCTACAGGACCATTTCTTTGTTTACCTATTATTACTTCTGTAACTGGAATATTATTTACCACAGTCGGTTCACTAGAAGCCTGAGTATTATTATCAGAGTCTCCTCTATGATCTTGGTAATACTCATCTCTATATAAAAATAATACTATATCCGCATCTTGCTCTATTGCTCCTGATTCTCTCAAATCAGAAAGCATAGGACGTTTATCTGCTCTTAATTCAGGAGCTCTTGATAACTGAGATAGGGTAAGCACTGGTATGTCTAACTCTTTAGCAATTATTTTAAGCGATCTTGATATCTCAGAAATTTCTTGTTCTCTACTTTTTCTTCCTGAATCTGTTCCTGTTATTAGCTGTAGATAATCTATTACAATTGCATCTAATTTTCCTTCTGCTCTTAATCTTCTGGCTATAGCTTTTATTTCCAATACATTTATTCCTGGAGCGTCAGAAATATAAAACGGAAGATCCGCGAGTCTTCCTACTCCATTAGCTAGTGTGGCCCATTCATTTTCTGAAAGTTTAGCTTCTCTTATTTTAGTTAATGGTAATCTTGTTTCAATTGCTAAAAGTCTTTGATACAGCTGTGCATTAGACATTTCCAGACTGAAAACTAGAACAGCTTTATTTTGTCTTGCTATATTTAATGCTAGATTTAATGCAAATGCTGTTTTTCCCATAGCTGGTCTTGCTGCTAGTATAAGAAGATCTGATCCATGAAAACCACTTGTCATAGAATCAAAGTCAATATATCCTGTACTAATACCAGTAATTCCAGAACCTTTTGGCATTTTTTCCATTCGCTCTAATTCCATATTAGCTAATTCTTTTAGCGTTATTACATCTTTTTTTTGCTTGAATTCAGCTATTTTAAATATCATACTTTCAGATTTATCAAGCATAGTCTGTATATCATCATAACCTTTATAGGCCATTTCTACTATTTTACTACCTGTATCTATTAGTCTTCTTTGTATAGCATTATCTCTAATTATTTGTGCATATGTCTTAGCATTTGCAGCAGTGGGAACAGCCTCTGTTAGATCATAAATAAGCTGCTCTCCACCCACATCTTCTAAGACACCTTTTTTCTTTAAAGAGTTAATTATTATTAAAGAGTCCACAACTGCTGAAGTTCTATAAATTTCTTTCATCTCATTAAAAATTACTTTATAATTATTTTTATAAAAATCATCAGCAGTTAAAATTTCTATTATCTCCGAGAGTACATCTGGTTTTATGAATATCGATCCCAATAATGCCTCTTCTGCTTCTATATTATACGGAGTTCTTATCTTATTTTCATGCTCCATTATTACTCCTTATTTAGCAATTTTACTTTTATTATGGCTCTTACTTCACTATGAAGTTTTATTTCCACATTATGTATCCCTAAATCTTTCATTCTTGAATTTTCACTATCTATCTTCTTTTTATCTATATCTATACCAAATTTTTTCTTTATTTCTTCCACTATTTCTTTTGATCCAACTGAACCAAAAACTTTTCCATTGTCTCCAGCTTTTACAGCTAAAGTTATTTCTTTTTCATGTAATTTCTCTTTTAGAACTTCAGCATTTTTTATATCTCTTGCATGAGTTTTTTCTGTTTTCTCTGCTTTATTTTTTAATTTATTTATATTTTCTGTATTAGCAAGGACTGCTTTATTTTCCTTAAACAAAAAATTATTTGCATATCCATCTTTTACTTCTATTATTTCATCTTTTTTTCCTACACCTTTTATATTTTCTTTTAATATAACTTTTATTTTCATATTTATATCTCTCCCATCCTATTTTTTTTCAATAATTTCTGCATCAAAAAAATCTATTACTTTATTTATAAATTCATCAGATTCATTTTTAGGCTGCTCTCCTAATAATCTAGTTTCAATCTTTAGCTTTACACCGTATATATTATTCAGTACTTTTTCAATTTTAAGTTTATTTTCCTTATTTTCAATCTTTTCTTTATGAAAAGACTGCCAGTTTGGAAGTCCTAATATTAATGTATCTTCTTCTAATTCTACAGGATTTGTATCTGTTAAAAAAGCTGAGAGCATTATACCTTCTTTTTTCAATTCTTCTTTGAAATCTTGCCATTTACTATTTATGACCCCAATATTTACATCTGATAAGTCCACTTTTTCTTTTATAACTGGCTTAACTTCCTCCAAATCACTTGCTGGCTTAGCAACAACTACTGGTTCACTCTTAGTTTCTACGACTCTTTTTTCTTCAAAACTTGGATTATTCATTTTAAATATTTCATTTACCATTACATATCCAAGTAATCTTTTATCCTCTTCATATCTAAATTCATTCAAGACAAAATATATTATACTTATTAATGATAAGGTTCTGTCAATTCCAATGGAGTTTTCTTTTTTTAAATTTTCTTTCAAAAAATAAGAGAAGTCTTTAAGAAAATTTTCAATCAAAACTCCTTCTTCCCATAATTTATCTACAAAATTTATTCCACTTTCCTTACTGCCTTCCATTACTATTACTAAAAAATCATTTAATAATTTTTCTGGTATAACCCCTAAAGCCATTTGAGTCTTTTCTATAGTTACTTCTTCTCCTGAAAAATTAGAAATAACTTGTTCAAATATAGAAAAACTATCTCTTGCACTACCTTCTGATTTTCTATATATCAGCTCAAAGCTTTCTTGATCCATAGTTATATTTTCTTTTTCACCAACCATTTTTAACATTTCTACAATATCTTTCATATTTAATGGTAAAAAATCATATCTCTGGCATCTTGATATTACAGTATCTGGTATTTTATCTACTTCTGTTGTTGCTAATATAAAAATGACATGCGAAGGGGGCTCTTCTAGCGTTTTCAGAAGAGCATTAAAAGCCTCTTTAGTGAGCATGTGAACCTCATCTATAATGTATATCTTTTTATTTCCATTTACAGGTTGGTAGTTAATCTTTTCTTTTAATTCTCTTATTTCATCTATTCCTCTATTTGATGCAGCATCAATTTCTATCATATCCATAGATATTCCAGATGCAATTTCTCTACAATTATCACATTCTCCACACGGGTTATCAGAAATACCATTTTTTAGACAATTTACACCTTTGGCTATTAACCTAGCTATTGTTGTCTTTCCCACACCTCTTGGTCCAGTGAAAAGATACGCATGAGATAGTTTATTCTCTCTCAACGAATTTCTAATTGCTTTCACGATATGTTCTTGGCCTGCTATTTCTTCAAAATTTTGTGGTCTATACTTTCTATACAAAGTTATATTCACTCTCAAACTCACCCAATTCGTCATTTTATCTGTTCATTATTATATCATTTTTTGATAATTTTTGCAATTTGACTGTCATTAATAACTCTTATATATTGTTATACTAATAGACTTTTTTTTATTAAAATTTTTATTGGTATATATGAAACATTTTATTATATTAATTTATAAAAAACATTATTAATTACACATACAAATCTTTTTGTATATTTCAGTCTTCTCCTTTACAGATAAAATACAAATGTATTTCAAATACATTATTTTTTAATTTTTTCTATTAGTTATTATATAACATATTTTAACTAAAAAAACTACTTTTTTTAAAGTAGTTTTTTTAATTTTTTTAGTCTCTTAATGCTAATGGCATTGTTAAGTATAGTGATTTCTCATCTTTTTCATCAGTTATTAGAACTGAACTTTTAGAATTCAATAGCTTTAATTGTGTAACTTCACCTGTAATTGTAGAAACATAATCTAGTAAAAATTTTACATTTAAAGAAATTTTTAAGTCTTCGCCTTCTTTTATAACAGGAATTTCTTCTTTTATTTTGGCATTTTCACTTACTCCATTTAATAAAAGTTTGTCATTTTCAAAATGAAATATTCCGCTATTTTTTGCTTCATAATTGTCTCTAACAAATATCAATGTTCTTTTTAATACAGAAATAAAATCTTTTGTATTTAATAATATCTTTTTATCATATTGTGAACCACTTAAAATTGACTTATAATCTGGAAACTGTAGTTCTATAACTCTTGTTAATATTTCTACTTCACCAAGTCTAAAATATACTTTTGTCCCGTCTGATTTTAGTGTAACTTTATCTTCATCTATAAGCTTCATGATTTTTATAAGTCCATCTATAGTTTTTAGTGGTATACTCACACTTAAACTCTCTTTATTTTTTTCATCATCTTCTAGGTCTTCTTCTAAGTATATTAATCTATAAGTATCAGAAGATATTAATTTTATTTTATTTTCCTCTATTTCTAATCTTATACAATTAACTGCTAAATTTTCTGGTGTTATTGAAGCTGCTATCTTGGCATTCTCTATAGAATCAAGTAACTTTTGTTTATTAAAATTATACTCTACCCCAAGTTCTAAAACAGGTGTTATAGGATAATTTTCTGGATCAAAAGTAGAGAATTCAGAATTAATTTTTTCTGTTTTAATAACTATCTTCCCATTTTCTTCAATTAATTCAATAGTTTCATCACTTATTTGTTTTAAAAATTCTTCTATTAATTTATATTTTATTACTATTTTTCCATTTTCACTAACTTCACCATTTATTTTAAAATTTATTGATAACTCTAAATCAGTACCTTTCAAAAATATTTCATTTTCTTTTGCCTCAATAAAAATTCCAGAAATTACTGGTCTAATTTTATTTTCTGATACTGCATTTTCTACTATTTGTATTCCCTTTAGAAAATCTTTTCTATTTACTTTGATATTTAACATTATTCCTCCTTTGAATTATTTAAAAAAATCATGAAAATGAGATTTTAACTTTGTAATAGCTTTTTTTTCAATCTGCCTTACTCTCTCACGGGTAATATTAAGTTCATCTCCAATTTCTTTTAATGTGTGCATTTTATTATTATATAGTCCATATCTTAACTCTATTATTTCTCTTTCTCTTTCTGTTAAAATATTTTCTAATAATTCTCTCATTTTATTTATCTGATCTTTTTTTATGATTTTCTCTTCAATATTATCTTCATTCCCAATGACATCTTCTAAGAAAATATTATCTCCTATTGAATCATTCAAAGATATAATATCTTGAAATTCATTAATTAAAAGACTTACTTTATATTCCTTTATATCTAATTCTTTCGCTATATGCTTTATACTAGGTGCTTCACCATAGTCATTTATGTGATTTATCATTACTTTATTTACTTTTGCTAGCTGCTCGTATTTATATGATGGTATTCTAATGTCTCGCCCTTTATTAATAATAGATTTTTTAATGGACTGCTTTATCCACCATACTGCATACGTACTAAATCTATGCCCTTTAGAATAGTCAAATTTATTTATAGCTTTAATTAATCCTATATTTCCCTCACTAATTAAATCTATTAATGGTAAACCATTTCCCAATGATTTTTTTGCTATACTAATAACAAGTCTTAAATTAGATAATATAAGTTCATGTCTTGCTTCTTGCGAATTATCTTCTCTGATCTTCCTAAAAAGCTCATATTCTTCTTCTCTATTTAATAACTCATATTTTTGAATATCTTTCAAATATAAATCAATTAAATTATATTCTTTCTCCATACTCATCTCCATCTAAAATTCTGACCTTAATTTTCTATTCATTAAATTACTAAATAAGCTGTCTAAAGTTTCATTTTCGTAAAGTACCTTGTATAATTCTGTAAAAATAGGTGCGTCAATCTTTTCATCATTTATTATTTTATATAATGCTTTTACTGTTTCACACCCTTCTGAAACTCCATTCATATTAGCCAATATATCTACTAGTTTCCGTCCTTTCCCTAGTTCTTCTCCAACGTGCCTGTTTCTACTGTGCTTACTTGTACAGGTAACTATGATATCTCCCAAACCTGATAAACCAAAAAAAGTTTTTGGATCAGCTCCATAAAACTCCCCTATTCTAATTATTTCATTTATTCCTCTAGTAAGGATAGCGGCTTTTGAATTATCTCCTAAGCCTAAACCATCTGCCATTCCTGCTGCTATAGCCAAACAGTTTTTTAATGAACCGCCTAATTCAGCTCCAATAACATCTGATCCTGTATAAACTCTTAAATACTCATTATTAAATAATTTTTGAATTTTTTCAGCTGTTTCTTGACTTTCTGATGCAGCTAAAATTGCTGACGGCATTTTCTTAGCTAAGTCTTCTGCATGTGTAGGACCTGTTAAGATTCCATATTCGTAATCTAAACCATTTAATTCTTCCTTTACTACTTCTGACATTCTTTTTTTAGATGAAATTTCAATGCCTTTCGCTATATTTATAAATATTATATTATAAGTTAGAGAATTTTTCAATTTTTTTAGCAGTTCTCTTAAAAATTGGCATGGTGTAGCTAATAGAATAAAATCTACTTTTTCTTTTGCCAAAAATTCATTATAGTCATCTATGACTTTTAAATCATGTGAGAGCTTAATTCCAGGTAAAAAAACTTTATTTTCATGCTCAGTTCTTATTAATTCTCGTACTTTTTCATTATACTCCCATAAATAAACTTCATTACCATTCTCTGCTAAAAGATTAGACAGGCAAGTTCCAAAACCTCCACCGCCAAGCACTAATACTCTACTCATTTTTCACCATCCTTAGTTACATTAAATTTATTTTCCGTTCCACTTATTAATCTCACAATATTACTTTTATGCTTAACAATAATCACTAGACCTAAAGCTAATGATACTATAGTTAATGGTATATTTTTATATATCAAATATACAAAGAGCGGCAAACTTGCAGCACTAACAATTGATGATAATGATACATATCTAAAAACCGCAAATAACACCATGAAAATAATAAATAATACCAATATTGCCTTTGGAGCTAATACTAAAAACACTCCTAAAGTAGTTGCTACTCCTTTTCCTCCTTTAAACTTCAAAAATACAGAGAAAGTGTGTCCAAGAATTGCTATTAAACCAACTATAATGGGATCTATTCCTACTATATTAGTCATATTTTGTAATGTTGTAATTTTAAGTGCTAAAAAAGTTGGTATCACTCCTTTTAAGACATCTAAAAAAAGAACTAAAAACCCTAATTTTGCTCCCAAAACTCTAGCTGCATTTGTAGCACCGGCATTCTTACTTCCGTGTTCTCTGACATCTATTCGCTTAAATAACTTTCCTACCCAAAGTGCATTTGGGACACTGCCTAAAAAATATGCAAATATACATATTATAATTAGGTTCATCATATCACCAACTTCTTATTTTTATTGTGTATCAATTAAAATAAAGCAAAACTTCTCATTTTACTTTAATTTTTTAATATCTGAATAAATTTTTAGGAATATATCCTTTCCTAATTATAAGCATTTTCGCACTCTGTGTCAAGAAAGAATTAACATACGCTCTTTAAGCTTAATTGAATCTTTCTCGTGAGTCAGACTTTTATACTATACAATTCTATTATGGAATCGTTCCTATTAATTTTCTAAATATAAAATTTCAATACTATTTTTATTTTCATAAAATTATTTATAATAGTTTAAACCATACAATTACAAAAAGACAGTTTCCTGTCTTTTTTATATAACTATTTCTTCTCTACTCTATTAAATTCTCCCACCACTTCTATATGATGAGTTTGTGGAAACATATCTACAGCTGTTAGTCTGTCTAATTTATAACCCAATTCATATAATAACTTAGTATCTCTAGCAAATGTAGAAGGATTACACGAAATATAAACTATTCTCTTAATTCTATTTTTACCCACACTTTTTAGTGTTAACTCATCTATTCCTTTTCTTGGTGGGTCAAAAATTATTCCATCCATTGGTGTAGCCTTTAATATTTCTGATAATTTATTCTCTACTTTTCCCAATTTAAATCTAATATTTCTTATTCCATTTTCTTCTGCTACTTTTTTAGCTGATATTACTGAACTCTCCACACTTTCTATACAGTATACCTTTCTAGCATTTTTAGCTATTAGCATACCTAAAGTACCAGTACCAGAAAAGGCATCAATAATCCTTTTATCTTCTGAATCTCCTAAATATTCTATAGCTTTATCATATAATTTTACTGTTTGTTCACTATTTACTTGGAAGAAAGAATCAGGATAAATTTTAAATTTTATACCATTTATATCCTCTTCTAAAAACTCTTGACCGAATATAAGCTTATGCTCATCACCTAAAATATAATTTCCATCTCCATCTTTTAAAGATACATATATCGAAATTATTTCTTTATTCTCTTCTGCTAGTTTTAAAAGTACACTTTTAAGATTTCTCAATTGTGTTGTTTTATTAATTACTACAGTTATCATTACTTCATTTTCAGAATTATTTCTAACTAATAAATATCTTAAAAAACCTGTTTTATTAACTTCATTATAGACAGTGAATTCTCCATCATTAAGCTTTTTTAAAAGTTTTTTTGTCATTTTATCAGCTATTCTACTTCTTAAAATGTTTTCTTCTACCTCAAAAATATCATGTGATTTTTTTTGATAAAATCCTGTAATAATTTTTCCTTCTTTTTTAGTAAATGGTTCTGCTACTTTATTTCTATAATTCACTGTTGTTTTTGCCTCTATTATTCCTTGAAAATCTACATCATTCATATCAATTTTCGATATTTTCGCCAAAGTTTCAAGCAATATTTCTTTTTTGTATTCTAGCTGCTTATCATATTTTATCATAGCATAATCACAGCCTTGAAAATCTTCAAAAGTTATTTTATGTAGCTCTGAAACTCTAGATTCTGACGGCTTTATAATTTTTGTTATTAAAGCTCTTCCATAATCTTTTTTCATTGATATTATTTCAGCTTCTAACTCATCACCAGGTACTGCCATAGGAACAAAGAATGTAAAGTTATCTACATGTCCAAGTCCTTCTCCTCCAAAAATTAATTTTTCTATTGTTATGTTTATTTTATCTCCTATTTTCATATTCTCCCATTTCTAACACTTTTAGTATGTTTTTTATTTGTAAAGCCATTCCCAGCTTTATACTTTCTTCATCAAGATCGAATCTTGGATGATGTAAATCATAAATTATTCCCTTTTCTTCATTTCTAATTCCTAATCTAAAAAATGTTCCTCTAGCTTTTTGAAGAAAAAAACTAAAGTCCTCTACATCCATTCGAGGTTTATCAATTTTTATAACATTACTTTCTCCAAATAGCTCTTTAGCGTTATTTTCTGCTATTTTAGTCATTTCATCATCGTTTATCACTGAATCATAACCATTTCTTATAAATACTTCTGCTCTACCACCTGCAGCTTCTACAAATCTTTTCACATTATCTTCCATTTTTACTAAAATATATTTTCTAACCTCTGGTGATAAAGTTCTTATTGTCCCCTTTAGTTCCACCAGATTACAAATAATATTTTCTACTTCTCCACCTCTAATTTTACCAATTGTAATTACAGCTTCTTCTCTTGGATCAATATTTCTACTAATTATAGTCTGAATATAATTTACTAATTGAGAAGCTATTACTATTGCATCTATCCCATTTTGGGGTAATGCTCCATGAGCAGATTCACCAAATATTTTTATTTCAAACATATCTGATGAGGCATGCATTTTTCCATATTTAATTCCAATTTTACCCACTTCAATTTCTGGTGCTACATGCAGAGAAAAAATATAGTCAACTTTTGGGTTTTCTAGTACACCTTCTTCTATCATGGGTTTTGCACCACCTGTTGTTTCTTCTGCTGGTTGAAAAATAAACTTTACGGTTCCTGACCACTTATCTCTATTATTAGATAAAAACTTTGCTACTCCGAGCTGTATAGCTGTATGAGCATCGTGTCCACATGCATGCATTCTTCCGTTTACTTTAGACTTATACTCACTGTTGTTTTCTTCTATTATAGGTAATGCATCAATATCAGCTCTACAAGCGATTACACAGCCATCCCCATTTTTCAAAATCCCTAGTACTCCTGTCCCAGCAATTTCTTTAAATTCTATATTATTTTCCAGTAAAAATTTTTTTATTATTTTACTTGTTTCTATTTCATTAAAACCCAATTCTGGATTCATATGAATCTCTCTTCTTATTTTTACTATTTCATCAAATATTTCTAATATATTATTTTTAATAAAATTATTATCCATAATGTCTCCTTGCTAATTTTATCATGTATTAAAGTTCTCCCCCATCATTATTCATTTTATTCTGACCTTTAAGAAATAAAAAAATGAATTAATTTACATATCTTAACTTTAATATAAAATAATAAAATTTGTATCTCAATTACAAAACTCATCTTTTCTAAGACTTACTAGCTTATAGTATAGAATAAAAAGACTTTTTATTCAAGATTTTTTAAATTTTTTATTCTTCTATTTTAAATATCTCAATAAAATAAGCTGTGTTATTATTTTTAAAACTCACCAAAAAAACTTTATAATTATTGAAAGTAGTTTCAAAATCCAAGAAATACTCTAAAAATATTTTTTTATATCTTGCACTGATTTTTTTCTTTTTCAAAAGTCACATCATTAAGGCCTAAATATAGCTTTATACTTCTCATAAATTAGAAAAAATCCTTTTAACTAAGTAGTTAGTTAAAAAGATTTTTCTATATTATATTTATTGTAAGGAATTTTACAAACACATTAATTAAATCTAACATATTTCACTTCTCTATCTTCTACAAAACCTAATTGTTTAGATAAATTTTCGACTTCTTTTAAGTTTTCTTTTGTATCAAAAGAATAATTCAAATTTTCTATGATAAGTTGAGATTCTGTTATTTTAGAGTTTAATTTTTGTAATTTCATATTCAAATCTGTTATTTCATATATTGCATTCATTTTAAATATTGAAACCCCTATAAAAATAGCTCCATAAGTCATTACTTTTATATACAATCTAAAGCTGCTTATTGCTTTTCTATTGTTTTTTACTGCTTTCTTTCTTGTTGTCTCAAAATTATCATATTTTTTTATGGTTCTTTTTACCACTGGTAAATCTATAACATCAATTTTTCTCTCTCTTTTTACCATTATGTTCTCCTTTCAAAAACCCTTAATTTTGCAGAATGCGCCCTTAAATTATCTGAAAGTTCCAATTCTTTTGCTATAATTGGTTTTTTTGTTAACACTTTTCCTAAACTTTTTTTATCACAAACACAAATAGGTATATCTGGTGGACATGTACATGGCTTTTCAAAATCTTTAAATTTATTCTTAACAATTCTATCTTCTAAAGAGTGAAAAGTAATTACTAATAATCGTCCTTTATCATTTAAATGTTCTACGGCTTTATCTAACGCCTCTTCTAAAACTTCTAATTCTCTATTCACATACATTCTTATTGCTTGAAACGTTCTTTTAGCTGGGTGTCTCTTCATACTCTTCCCGATTGCTCTTATTACTAAGTCTGCAAGTTCTAATGTTGTTTCTATTTTTTTTTCTTGTCTTTTTTCTACTATTCTTTGGGCTATTTTTCTGCCTCTTGGCTCTTCACCATATTTATATAATATGTCAGCAATTTCTTTTTCCGTGAAATCATTTACTACTTCATACGCGCTTAACTTATCACTTTTGTTCATTCTCATATCTAATTTTGCTTCATACTTATATGAAAATCCTCTTTCAGGATTATCTAATTGCTTTGATGAAACTCCTATATCCATAAAAATTCCGTCGATCTTTTCATAACCAGCTAAATAAAGTACTGTATCTAAATTTTTAAAATTATCTTTAAAAATTTTTACACGATTTTGATAAGGTTCTAGTTTTACTTTAGCAAATTTTATAGCATCATCATCTTGGTCAATAGCAACAACTACAGCTTTTTCATCAGTATTTTCTAAAATACCTATTGTATGCCCTGCTCCTCCTAATGTACAATCAAGATAGACACCTTCTTTATTTGTTATTAAATTTTCTACTACCTCATCATATAATACCGGCTTATGATACTCCACACGAATTCTCCTAAAAATCAAAATTTATTTCTTCTACAATTTCTTCTATAGAAGATTCTGTTTTATTAATATATTCTTTCCATACTTCTTCTGACCAAATCTCTATTTTATCTACCATTCCAGTAACTATAATATTTTTATTGATCTTAGCATGTTCTACTAAAGAATTTGGTAAGTTTACTCTTCCTTGTTTATCTACTGTTAATTTTGTGGCTGCTGATAATACAAACCTTTGATAGGCTCTATGTTTACTATCTGTTCTTTTGAGTTTTCTTAATTCATTTTCTATGTTTACCCACTCATTACTAGGAAACAGGTCAATAGAATTATCCAACCCTCTAGTAATAACAAATTCATCTTCTTGTAATATTTCCCTGAATTTCGCCGGAAGCATAAATCTGCCTTTCTCGTCAATCTTGCAGGTAAATTCGCCCATAAACATAATAACTCACCTATTTTCCACTTTCTACCACTATCTACCACTTTTTACCACATATCTAATATACCCTTATTTTAATAATTTTGCAAGCTTTTTTTTGTATAAAAGCCAAAAAAAAACAGTATAACACTGTATCTTGTGTCTACTGTTTTTAAAATTACTATATATTGTGTTTTTTATATGAATTTTTTTACTTCTATTGGGTTAATTCCCCAAATATCCTTTGCATACTCTCTTATTGTTCGGTCTGAACTAAACTTTCCTGAATTTGCTATATTCATAAGCATCATTTGAGCCCATTTTCTCTTATCTTTATAAGTATTTTGCAATTTATTTTGTGCATCTCTATATGATGCAAAGTCCTTTAATATATAATATTGATCTGGCTTACTTCCCTCTACACCATTTAATAAAGAAGCGTGTATTTCTTTAAATAATCCTTTATGATTATCATAATATGTACCATCAATAAGCTGGTCTATTACCTTTTTTAATCCTTCCACTACGTGGTATTCTTCAAATGGATTTGATTTTCCATATGAATTAAGTCTTTCTACCTCATCAGCTTTTAAACCAAATATAAAGTTATTTTCTGCTCCTGCTTCCTCAATGATTTCTATAGTTGCTCCATCTAAAGTCCCGATCGTTATAGCTCCATTGATCATGAGTTTCATATTCCCCGTTCCAGAGGCTTCTTTTCCTGCTGTAGATATCTGTTCTGAAACCTCTGCTGCTGGAATTATTTTTTCAGCTAATGAAACCTTATAATCTTCCAAAAACACAACTTTTATCTTATCATTTAATTCAGGATCATTATTTATTTTTTCAGCAACTGTATTTATAAGTTTTATAATCCCTTTTGCTCTTCTATATCCTGGTGCTGCTTTTGCTCCAAAAATAAAGGTTCTTGGTACCATTTCCAGTAAAGGATTTTCTTTTATTTTATTATATAAATCCATTATATAGAATATATCTAATAACTGTCTTTTATATTCATGTAATCTCTTGATCTGAACATCAAAAATAGAATCCATGTTTACTTCTATATCATTATTTTCTTTTATATACTTAGCTAAGTGCTCTTTTTTCTGTCTTTTTATATCCAAAATCTTATTTAATACTTCATCATCATCTATATAGTTTTCTAATTTTTTTAATTCATCTAAGTCTATTATCCACTTATTACCAATTAAAGTCGTTATATATTCTGCTAACTCTGGATTTGATTTTAAAAGCCATCTTCTCTGTGTTACTCCATTTGTTTTATTTTGAAATTTTTCTGGATATAGTTCATACCAGTCTTTTAATGTTTGATGTTTTAAAATTTCTGTATGTATAGCCGCAACTCCATTTATTGTGTGACATCCGACTATTGCCAGCCATGCCATTCTTACTTCACCATTACCTATAATGGACATACTCTGTTGTCTAGCCCAATCTTCTGGATATCTTTTATTTAACTCCATCATAAATCTTCTGTTGACCTCTTCTATGATCTGATAAACTCTTGGAAGTAAACTACTAAATATACTTATATCCCATCTTTCTAGCGCTTCTGCTAAAACTGTATGATTTGTGTATGAAAAAACCTTTTGACAAATTTTCCATGCTTCTACCCAGCTTATTTTTTCCCAATCTAAAAATATACGCATCAGTTCAGGTATAGCTACCACTGGATGTGTATCATTTAATTGAATTGCTATCTTATCTCCAAAACTGCTGAAATCATTTCCGTATTTTTCTTTATACTTTCTCACTATATCTTGTAATGATGCCGAAACAAAGAAGTACTGCTGTTTCAATCTCAGTTCTTTCCCGCTTCTTTCAGTATCATTTGGATATAACACTCTTGATAAATCTTCTGCTTTTACAGCCCCTGAACTAGCTGCTTGGTATTTCTGCTCGTTAAATAACTGTAAATCAAAACCTTGTGGTGATCTTGCCTCCCACAACCTTAGTGTATTTACTGTTTCTGTCCCATAACCTATTATAGGAGTATCATAAGCAATTGCATTTACTGTTTCTGTATTAACTCTTTTAAAATACTCTCTTCCTACCTCATCTTTATGTACTTCTATTTCTCCACCAAACTTTATTTCATAAACTCTGTCTAATCGTTTTATTCCCCATGGGTCTCCATATTTTAACCAATCATCTGGATATTCCACTTGATATCCATTTTCTATTTTTTGTTGAAACATTCCATACTTATATCTTATTCCATATCCATGTCCTGGCATTTCTAAAGTAGCTAATGAGTCAAGAAAACAAGCCGCTAGTCTCCCTAGGCCCCCATTACCAAGCGCAGGATCCATTTCACTCTCTTCTATCGCATTAATATCAATTCCTATATCACTTAGGACTTCGCTTATTTCTTTATAAATCTGTAGGTTCATTAGGTTATTACCCATATATCTACCCATTAAAAACTCTGCAGAAAAATAATACATTTGCTTTACTTGTCCTTCGCTGTAAGTTTTTGAAGTGTTATACCAATTTTCTACTATATAATCCAACATTGTTCTAGAAAGTGCATAATAAATTTCATAAGGTCGTGCCTCTTTCATACTCAGTCCAAACTGTCTTCTTACTTTTCTTTCTATACTTCTTTTCAAATACTTTTTAGCCTCATCTAATGTCATTCCAAATTGTCTTTTGATCTTTATCTCTATATTTTTTTTTAATCCTTCTTTATCATTTACCATTTTATTACCTCCTGCTTTACTTTACTTCATTTAATGTATTTATTTTTATACTATCCCAAAACGTTTTACCAAACTTATTTTCTAATTTATATAAATAAATATCATTATGTATGTGCTCTGCAATTATATTCACCAATAAAGAATTTTTTGTATATGTTCCAGTAAAATCTTCATTTACATCAGAACTTCCAATTATTACCTCTTTCATATCTGAAACCATCATCAATCTCTTATTTATTTTACCCAGCAATGTAAAATGTGTATCTGTTTTACTATAGACTTCTATTCTATTATCTTTGATATCATGCTTTTCAAAACTAAAAAGTACAATTCTAATTCCTCTATCTAAAGCTTTTTCTATCTCATACTGAAAGAAATCCAAATTAATATTTGTATTAATATAGACTTCTTTTTCAGAACTATTCAATATTTCTTTTACTTTATCAAATATTGGATCTAGCCCTTTTAAATTAATAAATTGTTCACTGTCGCTTTTTACATGTATTTTTAGTAATTCATTTTCTAAATATTCGGCACTTTTAAGATACTCATTTTTCAATTTCAATACTAGTTTATCTGGTTCCACTGCCATATAGTTTTTTCTATCATTTAAACTGGGAATCAAATAAATAAATCCCATAGAATAAAGTTTTTCCAAAGCCATATAAACAGAAGTTCTTGGAGTATCAATTTTTTTTGATATTTGTGAACCATTTGAATCTGGACATTTTAACAATTCATAATATACCTGTGCCTCTATTTTTGTTAACCCAAATTTTTGTAGTTCTGTTATTATTAACATTATTATCACCCATTTTGATTTTGTTGTATTTATTATACAACAATTGTATTACTTGTTCAATACATTATTTAAAAATTTTTTATAATATTAATTTTCTCTATTTTTGTATATTTAAAATATCTATTTTACCCCATTTCTACTATTAAAAGCTCCTTTTTAGAAATTATATTAACTATGATTCTTCACTAGTTACTATGGAAAAATTCATAAAGTCATTATCAAAGGTGGTCCAAAATCAATAATTTCACTTTAAACATGATGTAATAAAAATTGATAAATACCATTTATGAAACATGTAAAATAGGTGTAGAGTTTAGCTCTAGAAAGCTAACCTTTACACCTATATTGATGTTCTATTCATCAAAAAACTATATAAAGAAAGAAACTTGAGATCGCATACATTGTAAATGGCTTTATTCTATAATTTTGACATTTAACTCTTTTACTATTATTTCTACAGTTTCTCTAGTAATTTCTATATTTATAGCAGTCACCTTCTACATAATATTTCTCTGCTTCTTTTTTTATACTTCCTAAACTTATTTCTTTTTCCTTGACTACTCTTCTTCTCTCATTATTAAATGAACAGTTTAGATAGCACATTTTTCTTCTTTAAGTTCAAAATATTTTTCTAATTTTTTTAAATCTTCTTGATAAATATTTTCTTTTCTTAAATAGTTTTCTACCAATACTTTCAGTAGTTCATTTTCTTTTTTTACTAATGTATAATGTGACCATTGAGCTTCTTTTCTATCTTTGACAAAACTATTATTTTTTAGGTATGCCAAATGTCTTGAAGCTTTTGTTTGTGTAATATCAAGAACTTTCAAAATATCACATACACACAATTCTTTATCATACAATAAATTAACTATTCTTAACCTAGTCTCATCTGATAATGCTTTTAACTGATCTGCAATATTAACCATTACTTACCTCCATACTATCACTATAAAATCTCTATTAACTCTTTCACTGTTGCTACTCTTCCAGAAACCACCACTTTTTCATCTATAACCAATGCTGGAGTTTTCATTACACCAAATCCTAAAATTTCTTTCATATCTGTTACTTTTTCTACTTTTGCTTCTTTTCCAATTTCTTTCAAAGCTTCTATGACATTTTTTTCTAAACTTTGACAGTTTTTACATCCACTTCCTAAAACTTTAATTTTCATAATTTTATTTCTCCTTTAAATTATATAAACATATAACCGAAAAAATTAAAAAAATATCCGATTATTATTATTCCTATACCAACTATTAAAATAAATATTGTTAGTAATTTTGCCTTTACTACTTTACTTAGCATAATTATTGACGGTAGAGACAATGCTGTAACTGCCATCATAAAAGACAATATTGTTCCTATTCCTACACCTTTTGAAAATAAGGCTTCTGCTATTGGTATAGTACCGAATATATCCGCATACATTGGCATTCCTAATATTGTTGAAATTAATACTGCAAATTTATTATTATTTCCTATTAAATTCTCTATTAATTCCTGTGGTATCCAGTTATGAATCAGTGCTCCTATTCCTACTCCTATTATTACATAAGGCCATACTTTCTTAAATATCTCTTTCACTTGTTCCTTAGAAAATTCATGCCTTTTCCTTTTTGTCATAGTCTCTAATTCACCATCAACATTTGGCATCTCTCTTACATAATCTTCTACTTGTGTTTCTAAATTTAAGCGGTCTATTATACTTCCACCTACGACAGCCAGTACTAATCCGACTAAAACATAAATAAAAGCTATCTTAAAACCAAAAAAAGACATCAATAATAAAAAGCTTCCAAGATCAACTAATGGTGAGGAAATTAAAAATGAAAAAGTAGTTCCTAAAGGCAATCCCGAAGCTGTAAATCCTATAAAAATAGGAATACTTGAACAACTACAGAAAGGTGTTATAGTTCCTAATAAAGCTCCTACTACTCTACCTTTAATTCCTTTCATATTTCCCAACAACTTTTTAGTTCTCTCAGGTGGGAAATAGCTTTGTATATAAGAAATTCCATATATCAATATTGTTAACAATATAAATATTTTTATAGTATCAAATAAAAAAAATTGTACACTTCCACCTATTTGCGAAGTTAAGTCTAGTTTTAATATTTTTTGTACTATAAACCCAGACAAATCATTTAACCAAGTCATTTTAAAAAAGATATCCATTATATAATTGAATCCTTTTATAAATATTCCCATATTTTTCTCCATTCTTTATACTCGTTAAACCGGTTATGCAAATAATAACATAAATATAAATATATTGTCAATGCTTTTCTATCATAAAAATAACTAATTATTTAGTTCGTTATACGAAACTCAATGAAAAATAAAAGAGGCTGCCACAAAAATACTTTTGAGACAGCCATTCCTTATATTTTTAAAATACAGCTTTTAAAACTACTCCAAATTTATAATCATCTTGATTACTACTTCCTAAGCCATACTCACCTGTTAAAAAAATACCATATCTATCAGGTATCTCCACACCAATACTTGCTTTTGTTCTAAATATTCCATTTTCTTCCTCTGGTTTTGCTAAATCATGATATCCATCTTCTATTGCTATTAATCTGGCTTTCTCCCTCACATTTAAGTTTGCCAGCTCATATTCGTATCCAATATCTAAAACACTTTTTAGTTCCCAGCCTTTTTTTATTCCTAATGGTGCACTTGCCTTTAACTCTATTCCAAGCTTAGGCTTCACACTCCATGCGTCATTACCTTCTACCTCTAATGCTTCAAGTCCATCTTCTTTGAATGTAGGTCTTGTTACATACATAGCTCTCAAGGCTCCGTATGGCATCATACTTATATTTTTCCCTAATGATAGCTCTTTCCCAAGAACATTATTACTTGTTATACTATATGTCTCAAAATCTCCATTAATTTCCGATTTTTTATCTGGCCACATAATATTTCTATCAATATCATGAAAGCTTACTCTTCCAGTAATATCATTTTTTAACACCCAGTCATTTACCCTGTATTTATTATGTCCACCTATTTGGATAGTATCTACTAGTTCCTCACTATTTGTATTATCATTAAATTTATAGTTAGTGTGTAAGTATCCTAGCGAGTATCCAAATGTATGTCCATAAGTTCGCTCGACTTCTCTTAAAGCTAATACTCCGGCCATATTATAGTTATAACCAACTACACCATCTGTATCATCTGTTGTCTTCCCTTTTCCTCCTATTACACTTACTTTTACATTTTCTTTAGTATTATTACTAGAATTTTGCAATAAGTCTAATGTATTCTCAAAGGTTCTAGCAACATCATCTTCCCTTTCATTTACATTTGCATAAATCTTTCCAGCAAGACTTCCCATTATATTTTTAAAATCGTATTCTGTTTTTATAGTATCGATTTTATCAAAAATCTTTCCTGCATCTCCTATAGAATCTTCGTATTTTTGATCCATTGCTTTTCCAAAATCTTCATACCAAAGACCACTCATTAAATCTTCATATGCTATTTTTTTCATCCAGATATCTACATTTCCAGCTGCATTTGTAACTGGTATTGCATCCCAAGTATAAGACTCACTTAATATTCCAGCTATTCCAGAAGTTACTCCTGCTTTAGATGTATTTGGCATAAATACGTTTTCTAATTTATATGTTAATGCATTTGTTCCTTGACTAAAATCTGATGTTACAGTTACATCTTTTATATTAAATCCATCTGCTTCAAATTTTACTGAACTAGAAACTAAGAATTTTGCATTATAATCTTCTGATGCATGGTCATTCGCTGTTATTTCTGCCAATGTTGGAGTTCTAACT
>JAGOZX010000110.1 GCA_018058425.1 Sebaldella sp. | reverse complement strand
CAAGTGAGCGAGGAGGCTTAGAATTAGTAGAGCCAACAGGAGGAATAGATTTAGAGAATTTTGAGGAGATACTAAAGGAATGCTTGGATAGTAAAATACCAAGAATAATGCCACATATATATGGTTCGATAATAGATAAGGAAACAGGGAAAACAAGAATAGAAGATGTAAAAAAACTATATGAAATTGTTAAAAAATTAGTTGGATAGGAAATAGTGAAAGTCTAAAGAGTTATTGTCAAAAAGAGAAATAGAATATTATTACTTAAAACAAAGAGCAGTTTTAGAATAAAATTAAAGTATAAACAGGTCAAAGTGTATATTTTAGTTGTAATTCTAGAACTGTTTTTTTCTTATTTTATTGTAGAGAAAACAATAGATATAAAAAAGAGTACTCATGGTGTATAATGAGAGTGAGTTAAAAGGAGGAATCATGAGGAAGAAAGAAAAATTTTTAAGTTTAGTGGCAGTAATATTTGCAATTGCAATAATTGGATTGGTATTTAAAGCTGTACAATATAGAACAGAACTAATTGAGACAAAAGAAATAGTAAGAAAGCAGAATGAAATAATAAAAGTTAATGATGAAAAGAAATAGCAGGGAAAATCATAAATAAATATCATTTATAAAATATATAATTTGTGATACAATTAATAAAAATATTAGGAGGTTTTTGATATGTTAAAATCAATGAAAAAGGTAGTAATAGTATTTGCTTGTATATCAGCCATGTCATTTTCATACATGAATGTTAATATAGATGCAGAACTATTAAAGTCAAACTTAAGAATAATGCCAGTAACATCAACAGCTACAATTAATGTGAAGCCAGATATAGCAAATGTATCTATGCAGGTATACATTGAAAATGAAGATCAAAATAAAACTTTAGAAGAAAATACAAGAAAATCAGATGCTGTAATAAAAGGAATTAAGAGATTAGGATTTTCAGATGATGAAATTATAACAAATTTACAAACTTATTCTTATGATAAAATTATTAGTACGAAAGTAACTGGAAATTCATATAAAAATGAAACTAAAAAATACTATGCAGCTAGAACAACTATTGGTATAAAAACTACAAAGCTAGATAAGATAAAAGATTTAGTGTCAACTAGCTTAACAAATGGTGTAACTAATATAGATAGTATTTATTATGATGTACAAAATAAAGAAAAGTATTATTTAGAATTAAAAAAAGAAGCATTGAAAAAGGCTAAAGAGGATGGAGATTATATATTAGCTGGTGCTGGTTCTAAAACTGGAAAGCTAATGGCATTTGAATTTGATTCATATAATGTTATGATGGCTCCACAGCCGGCAATGATGAGGGAAGAAAAACAGATGGATGTTGCAGCAACCCCAGTTATAACACCAGTAAATATAATTCCCCCAAAAGAGATACCTATAACTCAAAGTGTACAAGCTATATTCGAAATTAAATAAAAATAGAAAAATGCAGAAAATAATTTTATTTTCTGTTTTTTTTTTAGTGAAATAATTTTTCAGATAAATTTCAGGTGTATGAAAACTTTTCAAAGTCTTATAAATATGATATAATAATCAGAAAAAGCGGAGGTAACCTTGTGGCAGGACATAGTAAATGGGCCAATATAAAACATAGAAAAGGTAGACAGGATGCTCAACGAGCAAAAGTTTTTACAAGACTTGGAAAAGAATTAACAATATCAGCTAAATTGGGTGGTTCAGATATTAGTTTTAACCCAAGACTTAGACTTGCAGTAGAAAAATCAAAAGCGGCAAATATGCCTAAAGATAATATGGAAAGAGCTATAAAAAAAGGAACTGGAGAATTAGAAGGTGTTGAGTATCAAGAGATAAGATACGAAGGATACGGTCCAGGAGGAGTGGCTTTTTTAGTGGATGTAGTTACTGATAATAAAAATAGATCTGCTTCTACAGTTAGAATGAATTTTTCTAGAAATGATGGAAATCTTGGAGAAACAGGATCAGTTTCTTTTTTATTTGATAGAAAAGGTGTATTCGAATTTAAAAAAGAAAATGTTTCTGAAGATACCTTAATGGATATAGCATTGGAATCCGGTGCAGAAGATGTGGTAGAAAAAGGGGATTCATTATTAGTAATGGTTGCGCCAAATGATTTTGACACTGTAAAGGGCGTTTTGGACAGCAATAATTTAAAGTATGAAGATGGAGAAATAACAATGTATCCTGCCACTGAAATAGAGATAAATGACATAGAAACAGCTAGAAAACTAATGAAGTTATATGATGATCTAGAAGAAAATGAAGATGTTCAAGAAATATATAGTAACTTTGATATATCAGATGAAGTTATGAATAAAATGGATAATTAAAAATTATTATTAAAATAAGGACCTAGCATAAGAAATAAAATGGAGGAAAAAATGAGAAAAAGTATTTTTGGTCTTTTTTTTATGATGTTTTTGACATCATTTTCAGAAATGAGACTTAATGAATCACCAGAATACGCAATTAAAATAATGTATGGAAATGGATATAAATCAACTTTACAAAATATTCTTGTTGACTGGGATTATAATAGAGACCCAGCAGGAACATCATTAATAGGAATATCAGGAGAAAAATATCTGTGGGATAATATATGGGATGGCTCTTTAGATATAACAGCACAGGTAGGTTTGATAAGACACTTAGAAAATAATTATCAAGATGATTTTTTTCAGTATAATGCAGGAGTAAAGTTTATATGGAAAAAGTTTCCATGGTCAAAATATGTGAGAACAAAAGTTTATGTTTTAGAAGGAATATCATATACAGATAAAATTCCTTATCTGGAAAAAGAAAATTTAGATTTTTCTGGGAAGCCACATTCAAATTTCTTAAATTATCTGGAATTTGGAGTGGGAGTGAACTTGAGAGATGTTACAAGAATAGAACCATTAAATGATTTTTATGGAGGAATAGGAATCTCACATAGATCAGGGATTTTTGGTTTGATAAATGGAGTACATGGTGGATCAAACTATATAACATTTTATTTAGAAAAAGAATTTTAATATATTTAAACTCTCTAAAAATACAGTTATTAAAAGTATTTTAGAGAGTTTTTAGAATAAAGGAGATGAAATGACTTATAATTTATTATTTAAAAATTTGGATGAATTAAAAATAAAAGGTTTAGGGAAGGCTAATATAGTTAAACTAAATAAATTACATGTGTATACATTGTATGATCTCCTTTATTTTTTTCCGAGAGCTTATGAAGATAGAAGTAATAGCAAGAATATAGCAGAGATTCTTCCAGAAGAATTTGTAGTTTTAAAAGGTAAAATTTTAAAGGCTTCAAATCAGTATATAAAAGGTGGAAGGTACATGTATAGGGCTTGGTTTGGCGATGATACAGGAGTTGTAGAGCTGACTTGGTTTAATAATAGATATATACAAAAAAATATAAGCATTGGTGATGAGTTACTTGTCTATGGAAAAGTGAAAAAAGGAATTAGATTACAAATAGTAAATCCAGAGTATAAGAAGTTAGAATCTATAGAAATAGTACCAAGTAGCCAGATACTACCTATATATTCTTCTACTTCATCGCTAAAACAACCAGATTTAAGAAAAATAATACATGAGGCTATACTAAATTTTGGATATATATTAGAGGAAAATCTTCCAGAAGAATTAACTAAAAAAGAAAAGCTTCTTTCGAGAAAAGATGCTTTAATAAATGTTCATTTTCCTGAAAATGAAAAACTAAAGCAAAAAGCATTACAAAGATTTATGCTTGAGGAAATATTTGTTTTAGAAATGGGAATACTACAGAGTAGGTTTGAAGTAGATAAGGCAAATACAGGCCTTTATAAAATTGAAAATAAAAAAACTTTAGTAAAAAAGTTCATAGAAGAATTATCATTTGATCTGACAAACGCTCAAAAACGAGTAATTAAAGAGATTTATAATGAGCTGGTAAAGGGGAAAATTGTTAATAGACTTATTCAAGGGGATGTTGGTTCTGGAAAGACAATAGTTTCTCTTATAATGCTTTTATATATGGTAGAAAATGGATATCAAGGAGCAATTATGGCTCCAACAGAGATTTTGGCAACTCAGCATTACTTAGGAATAGTTGATGAATTTAATAATTTAAATGTAAGAGTAGAATTGCTAACTGGAAGTATAAAGGGGAAAAAAAGAGAAAAACTATTAAAGGAAATAGAAGAAGGTTTGGTAGACATTGTAATTGGAACTCATGCCTTAATAGAAAAAGATATAGTATTTAAAAATTTAGGTTTAGTTATAATAGATGAGCAACACAGATTTGGAGTTGTTCAGAGAAAACTTTTAAGAGATAAGGGTGAAGTAGCAAACCTAATAGTAATGAGTGCTACCCCTATTCCAAGATCTCTTGCTCTTACTATTTATGGGGATTTAGATGTTTCTATAATAGATGAACTGCCAGCTGGAAGAAAACAAATTAAGACAAAGTGGATAAAAGAAATAGAAGAAAAAAAAGTAATGTATAAATTTATAGATGATAAGATAGAGGAAGGGCGGCAAATATATGTCGTGTCACCATTAATAGAAGAAAGCGAAACATTAAATGTAAAGTCCGCATTGGCTACATATGAAGAATACTTAGATATTTACAAAAATAGAAGATTAGGCTTAATACATGGAAAGCTTAAGAGTAAGGAAAAGCAAGAGGTAATGGAGGAATTTCGAAAAGGAAATATAGATATTTTGGTCGCAACTACTGTAATAGAAGTGGGAGTGAACGTTCCTAATGCTTCTATAATGGTAATAAGGGATGCCCAAAGGTTTGGATTATCTTCACTTCATCAATTACGTGGAAGAGTTGGAAGAGGAGAATATCGTTCATATTGTTTTTTAGAGTCTGAAACAGAGAATGAAATGTCTGAAAGAAGACTTAGTGTAATGGAAAAAACAATAGATGGATTTAAAATAGCAGAAGAAGATTTAAAACTCAGAAATTCTGGGGAAATATTTGGAACAAAGCAAAGTGGAGTATCTGATCTGCTGCTTACAGATATTATAAAAAATGTGAAGGAAATAAAATATATTAGAGACTTTGTATTGAAATATTTGGAAAAAAATAATGGTTTGGTAGAAAATGAATATTTGAAGAGGGATATTTATAATAAGTTTCAAGAGAAGAATTTGGAGAATTAAGAAAAATAATATTTAGTATTTAGTGTAAAAGAAATGAAGGTGATTTATGAAAAAATATTCTGCTGATTTAGGATTATTATTGGTTGGTTTTATTTGGGGAACAGGATTTATAGCTTCTAAAATTGGGTTGGATGATGGCTTAAGTCCATATTATATGATGTTTTTAAGGGCTGTATTTGCCTCTATACTTCTAACAGTTATATTCTTTGGTGAAATAAAAAATATAAGAAAAAGAGAGGTAATAGCAGGGATTTTACTAGGAACATTTTTATATTTAGGTTTTGCATTTCAGACAGTTGGCTTATCATATACTACTGCATCTAAAAATGCATTTTTAACAGCAATAAATGTAGTTATAGTTCCTTATTTATACTGGATGTTTTATAAAAAAAGACCAGATATATTTTCTATTTTAGCAGCACTACTATGTCTTTCAGGAATAGGACTCCTTAGCTTAACAGGTGGAGATATGGGGCTAAATAAGGGAGATATTCTCACGGCTATTTGTGCTGTATTTTTTGCTTGTCATATTACTTTTACAGGGATTTTATCAAAAAAAGTAGATGCTGTAAGGCTAAATTTATTACAAATGTATACAATGACTGCTTTAGCTTTACTAACTTGTTTATTTAATAAAAATCTTGTAATTAATTTGACTATGACACAATTTTTAGCCACATTATACTTAGGGATTTTCTCCACTGGTATATGTTTTTTATTGCAAACTACATGTCAGCAGTATACAACTCCTTCAAGGGCTTCTATACTGTTATGTACAGAGTCATTATTTGCGCCGATTTTATCAGTTTTAATTTTACATGAAGTATTAACATTTAAAGCAATAATTGGAGCTGGTTTAATACTGCTATCTGTATTAGTTTCAGAAACTAAGCTAGGATTTGGAAGGAATAAAAAAGAGGTGACTGCATGAAAAAAATAACAATATTAATGATTATAGTAACTATGAGTTTCTTAACAGGAGCATTATCTTTTAGTACAGAACTTAAAAATTTATATTATGTTAATGAGTCTAGTAAAGTTGAAAAACTAGGAGTCTTGAAAGAGGATAGACCTGGGAATATAAATGGTCTAAGTGGTTACTACAGCTGGAATAATTATTTTAGAAATGCTGATAAGTATTATAATAAAGGAATAGAAGTTAGCTATGAAGAATATATAAGGGGAGCTGGTAAAGTTCTAGATTCTCAGATGTATCTATCTAAATCAGAGTACATAACTGAAGATGAAAAATATTATTATCCTTATGATAAAGAAAAAATAGAAAAAAAAGATGGCGTAAAAGTATTTGGAGGAATCCATGAGGTAAGTCCAAATTATTATTTTAATTACTTATTATTGAAAGATAATAAAATAATAGATTCAAATGATTTTGAAATAAAAACTGGTAATATAGATTTAAAAACTTTGGAACAGGTAGGAAATGGTTATAGATATTTTAAGGATAAAAATGGAGCTTATTACCTAAAAAGTTTAGATGGCAATTATTCAGATATCTTTGTAAAAATAAATGGTGTAGACAAAAATACTCTTGAATCAATAGGAGAATTTTATGCAAAAGATAAAAATTATATATTTTATCAAAATAAGAAAATGTCACAAGTTGATATAGAAACTTTTAAGATTATAAAATTACACTATTCTATGGAGCCGGATGTTTTTTTAGTAGGCTATGATAAAAATGGAGTATACTTTAATGGTAAAAAAATAAGTAATATTAAGTTAGTAGGGAATGTGGAAATGTTAAGTGAGTCAGAATTTAAAGATGCTAAAAATGTATATTTATTTCTCCCAGAATATGACAATAATGGAAAGGCAAGTGTAAAAAAGCTTAATATACCAATAACTGCAAAAAATGTAACAAAGTTTGTTCAAGAAGATAATGAGTATCTTTATTATCCAAATGGAAAAATAAAAAAGCTTGATGATTTTAAATGGTTGACTCAAGGTGATGTTTATCTAAATGCTAAAAAAGTATACTTTATATCACCATTTTTAGGAATAACAGAAATGGATGTAGATATAGATTCATTTAAAATGATATATAATAAGCCTCATATTAAAATAGCTAAGGATAAAAATTATTATTATGAGTATAAAAATGAGATGACAGCTTGGAACTTTCAAAAAAAAGATAAAAGTAATTTTTCATTATTGAATAATTCAGAAAATATTGGAAAAAATTTCTTTTATAATGTTGATAATCATAAGTACTATTATGTTATTGATGAATATTCAGGAAAAGTTATTGAATTAGAAAATATAAAAAGTATAGATAAAACATTTGAAAATGGCTATTTTATAGCAAAGTAATTATTTTTAGGAGGTAGTATGAAGAAGTTATTTTTACTTTTATTTTTATTAACTACATTAGTTATGGCAGAAACAAAGCAAAGCTTATTTTATATTAATAATGGCAAAGTAGTAAAATTAGGTTTAGCGAATAATACTAAGGATTTGGGAAATGGTTATTTTCAGAATGGTGGAAAGTATTATAAAAATGGAGTTGAAATAAGTAGTAATGTTTATAATAAAGAAACATCTAAAAAAAGATTAGAGCATAATTTATTTGAGGATGATAAGTATTATTATATTGATGATAAAAAGATAGAAAAAAGAGCAGGAATGAAATTATTTTCTGGAATGAGTGAAGGAAGAATAGATGAATATTACTCTTTCCTTTTACTTAATGATAACGAACTTTCTTTAAATGGGGAAATTCAAGTAAAAGTTGATAATATTGATTTGAAAAGTCTAAATCAAATTGGTGGAAGATACTTTAATGATCAAAATGGAATATATTATTTTAATAATTCTGATTTTGAAAAATTGGATAATGTTGATAATAAAAGTTTTGAAGTTATTTCAGAAACTTATGCTAAAGATAATAAAAACGTTTATGAAAATGGAAAAATATTAAAAAATGTTGATTTAAAATCATTTGGAGTGATAAAAGTAAATCGTGAAATGGAACCACCTGTTCTTCCTTTAGGATATGATAAGGATGGAATATACTTTCTTGGTACAAAAATAAGTAAAATTAAACTGACTGGGAAAGTGGAAAAATCAGATGGAATGGACTTTAGAGACAGTAAAAATAATTATATTTTTGTGGTAAATTTAAAAAAAGGTAAGGCTGAAATAAGAGTTATGAATGCTCCAAGAGATTCAAGCTATGTGGGTGGGTTAATACATGAAGATAATAAATATGTTTATACATTAGAGAGTAAAATAATGAAAAGTAAAGATTTTAAATGGCTGACTAACAATGATATGTATATTAATAATGGTAAAGTTCACTTTATATCAGCATTTTTTGGAGACGAAGAAATGGTTTTTGACACAGATACGTTTAAGGTTTTGTATGAGTCAAAAGATAGTCTTACTAAAATAATGAGAGATAAAAATGGTTTTTATAAGTATGATGGTGATTATAGTCCAATAGCATTTAAAAAGACAGCTGAAATTCCAGAGTATTTAATAATGGATGAAAGTGAAAATAAAAATAATAATTTCTATTTTAATCCTATTAATGGAAAATATTACTATATTTTATTAGATAGTACAGAAAAAATGTATGAACTTTCAACTATAAAAGAGATTTCAGAAACTTTTGATGGAGGATACTTTATAGGCAGATAAAAAGTAAAAATAATTGATTTATTTATAAAATAATAATGGATAATATAAAATAGATATTTTACTATTTCATATAATTTGTTATAATAAAGGATAAGTTTTTAAA
>JAGOZX010000171.1 GCA_018058425.1 Sebaldella sp. | reverse complement strand
ATCTTTACTCTCAAAATTTTTAAATGCTAAAGAGTACAAGTTATTTACTATTCTGCTTAAAGGATTGAAAACAGTCTGTAACAATACATCACTTTTTCCTTCTGCAATTACTGGTTCTAATACACTTCCTTCACTCTCTTCGTACATTTCATTTGAGTAATAAAGCCTTATCTTTTCAGCTTTCTCTTTTTTATCCATATTTTCTTACCTCTTCTTACTAATAGTAATCTTCTAAACTTGCTCTTATGCTTATATTCTTACTTTCAAATTCATAATTACATAATGCCAAAGCATCTGATTTATCAGGTGAATGTCCCAATATTTCCACCATTTTATCTTTCTTTATAAGCTTAAATCTTCCTTGATCATCAAATTCATATATTTGTACCAATAATTCTCTTTTTAGCTCGTCATCCTCATCAATATCTAAATTTTGAAGTTCTTTTCTTAGTTCAAAATACATTTCTGTTCTTACATTTGAATACTCCTTATGTTTTTTAGCTTTTCCAGCAAACTGAATATCATTTACAATCAAGTTCCCTATCTCTTGTTCTTCTAATTCTTGCACTAAACCTGTTCCTAATCCTGTTCCATCTACATTAGCTATTATTAGTTTTTGAGGATTTTTATAACAATATTGAATTATTTCTCTTTTCACTCCTGGAAGATTTACATTATTTTTTTCAAAATATTTTTTAATTTTATTATCCTTTTTTTCATAAATAACAGTAGAATCTCGCCCATTTCCTTTTCCAGCGTCTACGCCTAATTTAATTACTTCAAACTTTTTTATTTCTAATCTTCTATTAAATGATTCATCTATTCGGCTACTTTCAAATACACCATTTTCATTATTATCTGGTGCTTCTCCTTTGAGCCTTACTTTAACTACATTACTATCTATACCATATGTTTCTTCTAGATCTTTAATTTGTTCTGATGACATAAATGGACTTTTATAACTACTCATTCTTATTACTTTAAATTTACTTTTAGGGTTATATACACTCTCATAGAAATATCCTGTATTTTTAGTCATATTTCCAAATAAGACTAATTTGTCATAATCTGTTCCTTCTAAGACCTCAAATATCTCATTTTTAACTCCTGATGATTCATCTACCATAACTAATAATTTTTCTTTACTCTCTTTAGTTAAACCTTCAATTTGCTTTTCACCTTTTAAGATTCTTGTTATTTCAGCAACCGTTTCATCATCATTAATTTCTTCTATTCCTAAATGTTTCATTATCTGTTCTATTACTTCTGTCTTATCTCCGTGTTGACCTTGCATTCCCTCTGGCGTACTTGCTGTAACTGGCAATGCAAACCACTCACGTTTTAAGTCCTTATCGTTTATCCTCATGATCTTGTCATTTATTTCAAATAAATTTAGGTCCTTTAATTTACTTCTGTTATATGTCTTTGTTACTTCTGCCCAATAAATGGTTTTTAATTGTCTATATGTTGGAGCAGTTACAATTACCCTACTCTTAGGTCTAGTAATTAGCCAATAGGAAGTTAATCCTCCAGCTAGACTTGACTTTCCTGTTGAATGCCCTGCTGGTATACTTAATCTTCTATGTTGATTAAAGGCACCTAATACCTTTGTCTGATCTTCCGATAACATATAAAAATTCAATACATCTTTAAAAAAATTTACTGCATCCCTACTATAATATTCAAAAGTTTCTTTAAGAGTTGTTATTTTTTGCATTTGAATCAGCCTTTCCAATCAACTCATCTATTATATTTTTAGAATTCGTTTCATTTTCTTTTACTTCTTTCTTCTCATCTTCATATCTTTCCTTCTCTAGATTAAATCTTTCTACTTCTAATTTATAATAAGGACTATATCCATATAGACTCACTAATGCCTTTACACTATTAACAACTTCCTTAGGATTTGTATCTCTCACTAATCCCTCAACAAACCTTGATGTCCTTACTTCTTTTCCCACTTTTCTAAAAGCTTCTTTATATTTGGTTGGAATCTTTTCTCCATCTTCTGTTATATTCCCTTCTTCTAGTGTAACTACTTCAACTAAGCTTTCTTTTTCCACATGTGGTACTAATTCAGCTTTTATTTGTGGTAGACTTCCACTAGCTTTCAATAAGTTAGTATGTAATTCTTCAATCAAGTATTCAGGAGTTATATTTAAGTCATCATGTTCTAATATTTTCATTCTTATTAATTCAATTGCTCTCTTTACTTTAGGTTTTCTTAAAAGCCTACTTCCTTCATTTTCAAATTTATATCCTGCTCTCAATGTAGCTGCTTTTATATTGAACCTATACAGGAAGTAATATCTTATAAACTCTTTTTCTTTCTCTGAAAATAATCTATAGCTAGACTTAGCATTCTCATCTTCAAAAACTGGTTCAATTATATCTTTTAAAACTTTTATACTTTTTTTCTCTTCTGCTTTTCCAACCACTTTTTTTTGGTTGGTTGGTTCTGGTTGGTTTTCTATTTCGGTTGGTTGGTTGGTTCCGTTTTTTTTTATCCAGCCGTCTTTACTTGACCAGTACTTAATTGTATTGGCTGATACCTTATATTCTTTCGATAACTGACTTATTGACTTACCTAACCCATATTTAGCCCTAATTTCTTTTATCAGTTCATCACTATGCTTTTTAGCCATAACCCCTCATTCACTCACCAACCTAACTTATTAACTTGCATTCTATTTTTTCAAGCTGCAATAAATCTTTGTATTGTTCACATTTACCT
>JAGOZX010000170.1 GCA_018058425.1 Sebaldella sp. | reverse complement strand
AAATATATCAAAGAATAAAAAGGATAAAAAAATGGGAAAAGTCATAGTTTTTGGAGCAGGGTTAAGTGGATTGGGAGCAAAAGAATTATTAGAGAAAAAAGGATTTGAAGTTTATCTTGTAGATGATAAAATAGGAGTTTCAAGCAAAGAAGGAATAGAGATTATAAACTCTGAAAAAATAGCATTTATAGTGAAAAGTCCAGGTATTTCGTGGAAAGTCGACTTATTACAAGAGGCAGCAAAAATAGGAATAGAAGTGATTTCTGAGATTGATCTTGCCTACAAATATATGAATAAAGGAATAAAAATAATAGGTATAACTGGAACAAATGGGAAAACAACGACAGCAACAAAAATTTATGAGTTATTAATGGCAGCAGAGTTGAAAGTAGCTCTTGCAGGCAATGCAGGATATTCTTTTGCGAAGTTAGTTGCAGATGAGATAGACTTACAATATATAGTTTTGGAGTTAAGCAGTTATCAATTGGAAAATAATCCTAAAATACACCCATTTATTGCAGGAAATATAAACTTAACACCAGATCACTTAATGAGATATGAAAGTGTAGATGATTACTATATAACGAAATTTAATATATTTAATAATCAAGATGAAAATGATTACATACTTATAAATGTTGATGACAATGAATTTGAGAGAGTTTCAGAAGTTTTAGAAGAAAGAGCTCAGCTAAATGTTAAGCAAAGAAAAGTATTTTTAAGTAAGAACACTAGAGGAACAGTTTTTGTATTTGAGAGCAAAGTTTGTGTAATGAAAAATATGAATGAAAAGATAGATAATTTCATATATGAAAACAACGACAGAATAGACAAAATAGTTAACGAGAAAGCTGAAATAATTATAGATGTTGATGAAATATCATTAAAAGGAAATCATAATCTAGAAAATGCGTTATTCATAATAGGGACAGGGAAAATATTAAACATACCGAATGAATTAATAGCACAATTTCTAAAGACAACTAAAGCATTAGAGCACAGATTAGAGAACTTTTTTCTGAAAAAGAACACCTTATTTGTGAATGATTCAAAGGGAACAAATGTAGAGTCGACAGTGAAGGCAATAGAAGCATTTAAAAATAAAATAATCCTAATTGCAGGCGGAGAGAATAAAAAAATCTGTAATGATGAGCTAATTAAGAAAATCAATGAAAGAGTAGGATTTGTCTATTTGATAGGAGAAACAGGAATAATATTAGAAAAAGAGATGGAGAAAGTTGGATATAAAAGGTATAAGAATTTAGAAACATTAGAAAAAGTCCTTTTAGATATAAGCGAAAATATAGACTTTGAAGATAACCAAACTGTTTTATTTTCACCTGCAACAGCGAGCTTTGATCAGTTTAAAAACTTTGAAGAAAGAGGAAGAATTTTCAAGGAATTGACAAATAAAATATTAGGGGAGAAATAAATTGAAAGATAAAAAAACATTAGGAAGTATTTTCTTAATTACTATAATTATTCTAATTGTTGTAAGCATTTCAATGATAGCAAGTGTCAGTTTCACAAAAGGAATGAGAGAATACAATAACTATTATTATTTTTTACAAAGACAAGTTATTTGGATTATAATTGGAACAGTAGTTTTTTATCTAGTTTCAAGAATAGACTATAGATGGTATAAAAACAAAAGGACGATATTATATTTTTTTGGTTTTGGGCTGCTAATATTGGTTTTACTCATAGGGAAAGAGGTTAACGGAGCGCAGCGTTGGCTCGGGTTTGGATCTATCTCTATACAGCCATCAGAATTTGTAAAATTAATATTTATATTATATTTAGCATCTTCTTTAGAATTTTATAGACATAAAAACTATACTCCAAGAGCAACATTAATAGCTTCATTTATTCCGTTACTTATTTATTGTTGTCTGATTGTTGCAGAAAAAGCGTTTAGTAATACTGTACATTTATTTATAATAGGATCAATAATGATGCTTATGTCAAGAATTGATTTAGTAGAATATTCTGTAGCACTCCTAGTATCAGCACTTTTTGGACTTGTAGCGATGTTCTCGTCTCCATACAGAATAAAAAGAATACTAAACTACATGAATGGATTCGGAGAAGGAAATAACGATATAGGATATCAAGCAAGACAATCGCTCATAGCAATTGGTGGTGGAGGGATATTTGGAAGATTTTATGGTAATGGACTCCAGAAGTATTTTTTTCTTCCAGAAATACATACAGATTATATATTTTCAGGATATTCAGAAGAACTCGGATTTATAGGCACTATTTCACTGATAATTGTTTATTTAGCAATGTTAACTATTATTGTTATGTCTATTTCAAGAATCAAAGATATGTATGGAAAATTTATTTTGATAGGAATATTTGCATTGTTTGCTACGCAAGTAGTCGGTAATATTGCAGTTGTTACTGGAATGATCCCATCAACAGGAATACCACTTCCAATAGTAAGCTATGGTGGAAGTTCAATTATAATGATAATGATGGCACTGGGAATTGTATATAACATAATAAAGAATATTGGCGTTGAAGAAAAGTAGATTTTAAGGAAAGTGATGGAAAATAATGGATAATGCTATAGAAGAGAAGATAATATTTACGACTGGTGGAACAGGAGGTCACTGGATCAGTCCCATTTGTTTAGAGCATGTTGTACCAAAAGTAAGTAAAATATGTTAAACTAAAAAAATGGGAGTGATCAGAATGCTAGGAAGTACAGGGAAGAGATATGGAGAAGAATTTAAATTA
>JAGOZX010000007.1 GCA_018058425.1 Sebaldella sp. | reverse complement strand
ATATGACAAAAAAATATTAAATTGACTTGGCAGCTTTTATTCATGTACAAAAAAACTCCTGCAAGAATGCAGAAGTTTTGGGCTGCTATATTTAAATAACCTAGCCACTTGTATTGTAACTTGAAAATAATTCAAAGTCAATATGTTTTTTATATAATTTCAAGTTACTATATTTCTAACTTTTTACATAAGTACATAAAGAAATTTCTGTGTAATCAAATTACTTAGATAAAACTCAAACTTTCTTTTTCTAAAAACACATACATATGGCATTTTATATGAGATTATTATTGGTTATTTTCTTGTTTTATTGCTCTAATAATGATATTATATAGTAGTATAATTTAAAAATTACTGTTTCAATTGATTAAGTAATAGGAGGTAATTTTATGACAAGTGCAAAACTTTCAAATATTAGAAATAAAATGAATTTTAAACATGGAATTTATGGAGAAAGACTAATTAGAAAATCTGCTGTACTAGCTTTGATAATTGAAATCGACGGAAAACTTCACTTTGTTTTCCAAGAGAGAAATAAAAATATAAGACAAGGTGGAGAGGTTTCTTTTCCTGGTGGAAGTTTTGAAAAAGGTGTTGATTCTTCATTGATGGATACTTCTATTAGAGAAACGATTGAAGAAATGGGAATAAAAAAGGAGTCTATAGAAGTATTAGGGCAATTAGATACTCTTATTGCACCCTCTCAGATGATAGTAGAAGTTTTCATTGGATTTTCTACTAGTAGGCTAAGTAATTTTTCTCCAAATCCTGATGAAGTATCAAAGATTTTCACAGTTCCTCTTGATTATTTTTTTAATAATGAGCCAGAATACTATGAAATATTACTAAGATCTTCACCTGTTATTATTGACCCTGAAACTAATGAGAAAAAAACTATCTTTCCTGCAAAGGAACTAGGTCTTCCAGAGATGTATTATGATGTTTGGGATAATAATATCAGAACTGTTCCTCTTTATAAGACAAAAGATGGTATTATTTGGGGATTTACAGCACAAATAATTTTAAATTTTATAGAAAAAATGCTAACTTTCTAATAGATAAAATAAATAACAAAAGGAGTAATAGATATATGAAAAAAGTAGCTCTTATAGCACATGATAAAAAAAAGGATAACTTATTAGAATTTGTTAAGGAAAATATAGAGTTTTTCAGAAAATACGAACTTGTTGGTACTGGTACTACTGGAAAATTAATTAGTGAAATATTAGGATTAGAAGTAAAAAGATATCAAAGTGGTCCACTTGGCGGGGATCAGCAAATTGGAGCCTTGATTGCAGAAGATCAGATAGAGTTTGTGATGTTTTTTCGTGATCCACTTACTAGCCAGCCTCATGAACCAGATGTTCAAGCACTAACTAGATTATGCGATGTTCATAAAATTGCAATTGCCACAAATATTTCCACTGCAAAACTAATAGTACAAGGTTATAAATATGAGGAGACAAAATGAAAAAATTTATACTTATAAACATCTTTATCTTAATGGCTTCACTTTCATATAGTGATCAAGAAATTGATAATTTAAATAACTTATTAAAAAATGCAAATGTAAACGTTATAGATAAAAATACTATTACTCAGCCAAAAATTGATGCAAAAACTAATCAGACTGAAAATACTAATATTAAAAATACAGAATTTTTTAAACAACCTGATAAAAAATATACCAATGATACTTTAATTGGCCTAAATAATCTTTTTGAAAAAAGTAGTGATTTTGCAGTAATTTCAGAATATATTGATTTAAATATCAAAAAAGTGGATAAAAATATTGCTGATGAAATGATCATGATGTATGAAAAATATTATTATTCAATTCCGCTTTCTACTGAGATATTTATTGAGGATGAACAGCTTATTGATAAAAAATTTAGTTCTTTAATTCTAGAAGAAGCTAAAAAATATAATAATGACTACACTGAATTAATAAAAAACTATAATTCTATTGAAAATGTAGAATTAAAAGATTTTTTAAAATCTTTATATACTAGAAATCTTAGCCTGACATATAGTAATAGATACTTCTATTTCACGGTAAACTATGATAGGTTACAAACATATAGTGAGTACCTAACAAGTGATATGCTTTCTTATTTAAAGTATTCTGATAATGAAATAAGACATCCTGCTGCTGCAAATAGTCAAATTATTATACCAATAAGTGAATTAATTGATAGAATACTGATCGCTGAAAATGCTATATCTAAGTCAAATAATAAAGAATTAAATAAGGAATTTTCAAAAATGCTTGTGTTTCATTTTGAAAACTTATTACTTGGAGTGGCTGATACACCAGTATTTAATTATGATACTAAACATATCAGTAACGATTTTTTAACTTCTTATAAGAGCTATATATCTAAAAATGGAGTTTTTAAAAGTGATATGGAGAAATTTCTGAATGATTTAAGTAAAGAAAATTACAATAAAACTCCACAAACATATGGTGAACAAATAAAGTTTTTTAATAAAATTACAAGTTATTATAATTTAAGTAAGGATGAAACTTTTCAATAAAGTTTATAATCGTTTATTTTAAAAATAAAAAGGAAAAAGAAAGGGAAAAAATGAAATTTTATACAAGTAAAGGCTCACATATAGTAGAATTACTTTCAATAGTTTTTTTTACATGGTGTATTGGATTTCTAATATTCTTCTTAGGTGGCTTATTTTTATCACAAAAAATGGGGATCATAGAAAATCATGAAGACTATTCAAAAAGGGTAGAACAATATGTTGATGAAAATACTGAAACTATTAAATATTCTGATTTTATAAAAGGTAATAAAGATCTTATGCAAGCACAGGATAAATATCTAAAAGCTCAAGATGAAAATAATAAAAAAGCTTCTGAATTAAGAAGACAATTTGAAAAAGAAAATCCAATGAAAAGTTTTGATGAAAGGTACTTAATTCTTCTAATTGGTATATTACCAGCAATATTTGCCATACTAATTAGTAAAGCATATTATAATAGTCTCATATCTGATATAGAAATTATTGATGATTCAATCATCTTAACTAAAAATAATAAAAAAGTAAAAACTTATAAATTAAGTGATTATCTTCTACAATTATACACAGTAACTATGATTTCATGGAAGCATCTTTTCATACCTTATAAGTTATATACTCTAAATTTACTGGATCAAAATGGTAAACAAAAGGACAGTATTTATTTAAGTGACCTAATGAAAAAAGATTTAGATGTTGTTTTGAAATTTATTGAAGATTATCAAGATGAACACCAAAATTAAAAGCTAAAAATTATATTTTAGCTCTATATAAATTATACAGCAATCGTTAATTGTAATACTCACTCACGAGAAATTACAACTATCAATTGCTGTATTTTTAAATAACACACTTATAGCTTTTATTCTTATCCGTTGCATCATCATAATCAGTAACCTTAAATGTTTTCAAATCTGCTGACTCTATTATTTCCCGACCGCAATATACATTATTACTATCTTTCGCAAAATACGCATAACCTGTTTGAGGTATCATTGCTTCATAGTCATATGAAAAAACTTCAAATGTTTCTTTATCTACGCCGATTATCTTAATATCTTCAAAATAAACATTGTTCTTATCTTTTGAATATAAGCCTGAAACTTTAATAGTACTTGGATCTGCATCTTTTATCTGATTTCCTTTGTAATATACACTATTTTTATCTTTTGCAAATAATCCCATTCCTTCAATAGTTGCTGGATCTGCTCCTGGCATCTTAATACCTTTATAGTACACATTATTTTTATCTTTTGCATATTCAAATCGTCCACTTGGTAAAAGTTCAAATGTTTTCTGATCTATTTGAGTTTTTTGATCTAAATAATATATTCCATCTTCTTTTTCCATGTAGTTATTTGGTAGAGGTGTTAATGAATACACCTGAATACCTATAAGCATAAATATAATTACTAATAAATTTCTTCTCATATGTTAATCCTCCAATTGGTTTCTTAATATTCCTATATTTTCTATTTCACATTCTATTATATCTCCGCTTTTCAAAAGCTTAGGTGGTTTAAATCCTATACCTACACCAGCTGGAGTCCCTGTAGCTATTATATCACCTGGTACCAATGTCATACCTTTAGATAGTTCTTTCATTAAAAATGGAATACTAAATATTAAATTTCTAGTATTTGAATTTTGTCTAACTTCTCCATTTACTTTTGAAGAAATATTTAATTCAATAGGCAGGCTCATATATTTTTTATAGACTATACAAGGCCCTATAGAAGTATGGCTATCTAGCCCTTTTCCTTTAAACCATTGATTATGCTTTCTTTGTAAGTCTCTAGCTGAAATATCATTTACTATAGTATATCCAAATATGTATTCTTCTGCATTATCTTCACTTAAATTTATAGCTTCTTTTCCTACTACTACTCCCAATTCAGACTCATAATCAATCTCTTTTGTGATTCCATCATGTTTTTGTATTATTTCATTTGGGCCAATTGCATTTATTACTCTTTTTGTAAAAAATACTGGGTCATCTATTTTTTTATTTGGATCTTGTACACTTTGAGACTCTTTTATATGATCAGAGTAATTTAAACCCACACACAGAACATCTTTTACAGGTCTTGGGATTGGTGCTACTATTAATACATCTGCGAAGTCATAGTGGCTAATTTCGCCTTTTTCATATACTTTTACTAATTCATCTATATATTTCTCATTTTCCCATATAAATTCAATCATATCATAAAAATCTTCTTCTAAAATCTCATTTATATCTATTACTTTATTTCCATCTTTTGAAATTATCCCTATTTTCTCGTCATCTTCAATAATAAATGTTATAAATTTCATATAATCACCTCTAAATAGTTTTTTATATTATAACACTAATTCCCTTAAATATGCTACCATCTTAAAGATTTTTCACATTTTCTTTTATTTCAATAACTTATAATTAGTATATATTACAAATATTTATTCTTTTCTATTGCTTGTGCTATAATATAGTTCATAATTGTAAGAGAAATACTTTAGTCTTTGAATTTATAAAATTTATATATATAATCAATTTTATAAGCTTTATGGCTTGATTTAATTAATAAGAAGGAGTGATTAAAATAGGAGTTGTAATAAATCTTTTTGCCATTATAATAGGAAGTCTTATTGGCATATTTATGGGTCATAAATTTAAAAAAAAGTTAAATGACCTTATTATGAATTGTGTTGGATTATTTATTATTGTAATTGGCATAAAATCTACTTTAAGTTCCAAAGCTGACATTAAGGTTCTTGTTTTCTTAATAGTTGGTGCAATTATAGGTAATTTTATAGATATAGATCATAAAATTACTAAATTTAGTAAATTTTTAGAAAGAAAATTTATAAAAAATCAAGAAAGTAACTTTGGAAAAGGATTTGTTATTACTACTATTCTTTATTGTGTTGGAGCTATGGCTATTGTTGGTTCTATAAAAAGTGGAATTTCAAATGATAATAATATTTTAATTGTAAAATCTATACTTGATGGTGTAAGTGCTATTATTTTTGGTTCTATATATGGTATAGGTGTTTTATTTTCAGCTTTTGCAGTCTTTATTTATGAAGGACTTTTTTTTCTATTTGCTACTCAGCTTAAATTTATTCTAAATGAAGCAAGTCTTCAAGAAATTGATTATCTTGGAGGTATTATGATAATGGGAATTGGAATTAATATTTTATTTAAAAAAGAAATAAAAATTGCAAATATGCTTCCTGCTTTATTTATTCCAATGGTGTATTCTCTTGTTATGAAGATTTTTACTTAAAATCACTAAAATTAATGGGAATATTTTTGGCAATTAGAATTATTTTAAACGGTTTAGCTCCTCACGTCTCTACGTTCCTCAGGATGACAGATTGTGGGGCTTTATTTTCCCTTACAGTTTCAAAATACAAAATAAAATGGAGATCTCTTTACATTTAAAGATAAATCTCCATTTTTATTTTACAATTATAATTTATACCCCTCTAATACTTACTATCCGCAGGATAAACTACACCCATTTCTTTTCTAGCAGACTCCATTAATTCTGACACTATTTTAGTTAATTCGAAATTATTAACTGGTGATTCTACCTCACCGGCCTTACATAAATCTATAAAATGGCTTAGCTCATAATACATTGTATTATCCTCTTGTACTTCTGATAATATCTCTTCTGTCCCATCTCTATAAATTATCTTAGCTTCTCTTATCTCTGAAATATGATTAATTAATATTGATCCTTGCTCACCTTGGATTTCACTAGGATTATATGAGTCAGTTATTTTAGAAAATATCACATTTGCCTGCATATCATTATATTCTAAAATCATACTTCCTTCTCCGTCTACTCCACTCTCTAATAAAACCCCGCTAGCCTTTATATTATTTGGTCTTCCAAACATTGACACTATAGCATACAGTGGATATACTCCTATATCTAATAATGAACCATTAGAAAATTTTGGATCAAAAGTATTTGTATATTCACCAGTCTTATACTTATCATATCTTGATGAATATTGACAATAGGAACCAATAAACCTTCTTACTTTCCCAATTTTATATAAGTTTTCAAACACTGATCTATAATTAGGTACATGTGGAATTTTCATAGCTTCCATCAATAAAGTATTATTTTCTTTTGCGGTTTTTATCAAATCATTTGTTTCAAAAGAATTTGAACTTAATGGCTTTTCACATAAAACTGCTATTTTATTCTCTAAAAATAACTTTGACTGCTCATAATGAAAAGAATTTGGTGATGCTATATATACAGCATCTATCATACCGCTTTTGGCCATTTCTAAGAGATCTGTGTATATATTTTCCACTTTATACTTTTCAGCAAACTCTCTTCCCTTTTCCTCTGTTCTTGAATAAACTGCATTTAACTGAAAATCTTCACACATACTTCCTGCATTAATTAATTTTTCTGTAATCCAATTTGTTCCTACTATACCAAATCTTACCATTATATCACCTCATATTTTTTTATTAATCTACTCTTAGCGCATCAATTGGATTTAGTTTAGCAGCTTTAGAAGCTGGATAAACTCCAAATACTACTCCAATTAGAGTTGAAACTATTAATGAAATTAATATTATACTCACTTTTATTATTGGTACCATACCAAAACTAGTAGATAATACCAGAGCCAGCGTACTTCCTAAAATTATTCCAATCAAACCACCAGATACAGTTAGTATAATAGCTTCAATTAAAAATTGTAATAAAATATCTTTATTTTTTGCTCCTATTGCTTTTCTTAATCCTACTTCTCTTATTCTTTCAGTTACACTTACCAACATTATATTCATAACTCCTATTCCACCAACAAAAAGCGATACAGAAGCCACAAAACTGACAAAAACTGAAAGCATACTAAGTATACTGTTAAATTGTTCCAAACCAGTATTAGAGTTTACAGCTTGATAAAGCTTATCTATTCCAGCTTCTTTATTTAATATTGCAGTTGTAGCATCCATTATTCTGCTTAAGTCATTTGCATCTGATACTTTAACTTTTAATCCATCAAAATATTTTTCATCAAGTTTACTTATATATTGATAATTTTGATAAGGAATTTGTAGAAAACTTGGGCTGTTACCACCAAATATTCCAGTTAAACTTGCTACTGGATTCTTAGATATTCCAACTATAATATATTCTTTATCTCCAAGTCCTCTAATTCGAACTTTTATCTTTTTACCAAGAGGAGACTCATCTCCAAAAATTCTTGCTGCTGTTACATCATCTACTATAACAAAATAACCAGTTTTTCTATATTCATTAGCATTAAAATATCTTCCTTTTAACAGCTGAGTGTTCTCTATATTAAATGAAGCAGGTACAGCTCCAGAAATCAAAGCAAAATTCTTAAAATTATCCATTTCTACTCTTTGACGAGCAGTTCCTGATGGTGCCACTGCTTCTACACCGCTTATATTTTTTATCATATCGACTTGCTTTTGCTGTAATCTATTTCTATTTTTTATATTATCAAGAGAAGTATCAAGAGAAACATCAAAATTCCCTATTCCTAATTTATTCAAATCTCCTACTATTTTTTCCTGAGCTCCTGCACCAATTGCAGACATTAAGATAACTGCTGTTATACCAATTATTATTCCTAACATAGTCAAGAATGATCTCATTTTATAACTTAGTAAATTTGTAAATGCCATTTTCAAAGATTCTAAAAAATTCATCTTCTATTTTTCACCTCGTAATCTGATTCGATAACTCCATCTCTAAGTCTTATTATTCTTTTACAATGTTCCGCTACATCCTCTTCATGGGTAACCATAACTATTGTAGTTCCTTGATCATTTAATCTTTTAAATATTCCCAGTACCTCTTCACCAGATCTAGTATCTAAGTTTCCTGTAGGCTCATCTGCTAAAAGAATTTTAGGATTATTTATTATTGATCTGGCTATAGCGACTCTTTGTCTTTGTCCTCCAGAAAGCTCATTTGGTTTATGATGAATTCTATCTCCTAAGCCCACTGCTTCTAATGCTTCTATTCCTTTTTCTTGTCTCTCTTTTTTTCCCATCCCAGCATACATTGCTGGCAGTATTACATTATCAAGAGAAGTTAGCTTAGGAAGCAAGTTAAAAGACTGAAATATAAAACCTAGTCTTTGGTTTCTAATTGCTGACAGTTCATCCTGAGACATTGTAGCTATATCTATACCATCTAAATAATATTTACCACTGCTTAATTGGTCTAAGCACCCTAAAATATTCATAAAAGTGGATTTTCCACTACCACTTGGTCCCATTAATGCCACATACTCTTCAGATTTTACTTTTAAGTTTATACCTTTTAGTACTTCTAAAGAAAGAGCACCATTTTCATATACCTTTTTAAGATTTTCTACAACTATCATTATATTATCCTTCCTAAGTCCAAAACTGTATTATTACATCGGCGGTCTTGGAGCTCCTCTTTGCTGACCTTTTTTTGTGTTTTTTGAATTCTTTTTAGCTGGATTTTTCTCATCAGCTATTTTTATTTTTTCGCCATCTTTTAAAGCTACATCTACTTCTTTTATAACAGTATCTCCAGCATTAATTCCTGTTTTTATATGATAAAAATTATTATCAGTTTCTCCCACTGTAACTTCTTTTTTCATGATTTTATTTTCAGGACCTACTACGAAAACATAATACTTATCATTTTCATTTACCACAGAAGAATATGGAAGTTTTATTACACTTTGCTCATCTAGATATAAGATTTTTACATCTACCACATTACCTGGTTTTAATACTCCTGGATTATCAAGTCTAATTTCTATCTCGACTTTACTCTCATTATAATTGGTATCTTTAGTTGCTGTACTTGCTATATCTACTACTCTTCCTACCAAGTCTTCTCCCTCTGGTAGTGCATCAGAGCTTACTGTTGCTTTCTGTCCTATTTTTACATTTTTAGCATCATAGTCTGTTAACTGTACTTTTATAGATAAATCTCTAATATTAGTTATCTTAAAAAGTGGACTATCTGTATTTACCCTATAGTTATCATCGGCAATCATTTCAGTAATAACTCCATCAACAGGACTTATTATTCTATCATCATATTTTTGATAATCGTCTTCTAAATTAGCTATTTCTAACTTTAAAGTTCGAATATCAAAATTTAAATTTTCCAAATCAACTCTTGGTGCCCCTCCAACTTTTATTAATTCTGTTGTATTACTATAATCTCTTATCTTTTGTTCTAAAGCAATTTTCTTTTCTTGGATACTTCTAAGAGCAGTATTTTTATCTGTTGGATCAAAAGTTAGTATAACTTCTCCCTTTTTAACTGTATCTCCTAATTCATAATATCTTTTTGAAACCATTAATTTTTTAGATGTATATACTGATATTTCATTATTAGATTTTACTTCTCCGCTCTCTTCTACAAATAATTCTAAATTTCCTCTTTCAGCTTTTACTACTTCATAATAAACTTCGCTGCTATCATCTTTTTTTGAAAATAATTTGATAGATAAAATTCCCAAAAGTACTACTACTAATAATAAAGATACTATTTTTATTGTCTTCTTTTTCAAACTATCCTCACTCCTAATTCATATATTTTATTTTATATGTGAAACTTGCAAGTTCATTTTTAGTTTTTTCATAATCTCTTGCTGCTATCTCATACGCATTTAAACGGTCTAAATAATCAGAATATGTAGACATTCCTAATTCATATTTTTTATTGTATACTTCGTAATCTTTTTGTCTTATATCTAGATCTTTTTTTGCTATTAGTTCTTCAGTCTGTAAAGTAGTGTACTGAATCATGTTTTCTCTAATTCTATTTACTACTTGATTTTTAGTATCTAGATAATCAACCTGATTTTTTCTCAAATCATTTTTTATTAGTTCTGTATCTGCTTTATATTCAAAAAGGACTTTTTTTATACCTAAACCTACTACTACTTCTTCTTTTTCAAATGAATAAGAAGCTTCAGCATTTAATTCCGGCATACCACTCTCAAATTTTTCTCTTTTCAACTTTTCATTATTTATTGATTCATCTACTTTAACTGACTCTATATCTGTAAAACCAATATTATAAAACTCTTCTTTTTCTAAGTCTCTTTTATTTATTTCAGAAAATTTAGAGTCTATAACAACGTTATAAACTTTAAACCCTTCTGCATAAACAACTAACTCTCTTCTTAAGTTATCAAGTCTTAAAATTGATTTTTCATATTCCGCTTTCGAAGAAAGGTAGTCAAACTCAGATGCAGTTCCTACTTCATATTTTCTTTTTAATATTCCATAATCTTTCTTTTTTACATCCAATCCTTTTTCTTCCACTTCTATTTCTTTTTCTTTATTTTTATAATTTTTATATAAGTCTATTAAATTTATTATCTGTGTATCAGAAGATTGCTTATTTTTAAGCTTTTGAGCTTCTAATGATAAATCATTTATTTTCTTTTGTGAATCATATTTACTATAATATAGTTCTCTCAAGTCTTTAGCTACCCCAACTCTATTTTCTTCAATATCATTATCTAATGTATCGTAATCTAGTCTGTAGTTAAATATACCATAAGATAACTGAGTTGACATTCCGTAATGAGACTCTCCTTTTGTATCATAATATTTATTATCTACATTTAGTGTTAAGCCATTCCATTCTCCTTTTTTTATCAATGAATCAGTAATTTCAAAGGAATCGATGTTTAGTTTATTTTTTTCAGTAGTATACGACTTTTTTTCAAACTGATCTATTGCATTATCTAAATCTATTGGATATAGACAAATACTCAACAGAATAAGAAATAAAAACTTTTTCATTTTATTATTCACCTCTATAAATTTACTCATAAGTATGCATAGCATATTAGGAATTTTATTATTTTTTTAATAACCTGTCTAACTTCACCTTAGCTAATCCTGCTAATGAAGTTTCTTTATACTCAGATCTCGTCCAGTTTTCATCATAGTTTCTATTACTTCATCAAATGAAACTAAGTGACTTCCGTCTGACATCAAACTATAATATGCACAATCTATAGCTTTAGCGGCGTAAATTGCGTTTCTTTCTATACATGGTACTTGTACATATCCACATATAGGATCACAAGTCATTCCAAGGCAATGTTCAAGAGCAATTTCTGCTGCATATTCTATTTGTTCTAAAGTTCCTCCAAGTACATATGCTGCCATTCCAGCTCCCATTGAGCAGGCAACACCAACTTCCCCCTGACATCCTACTTCTGCACCAGAAATTGAAGCATTTTGTTTTATTACATTTCCTAATATTCCGGCTACAGCTAATGCCTTTAAAACCTCTTCTTCTGTTAAGTCCTTTGTTACTTTAAGGGCTTTTGAAAGTGAAGGAATTATTCCAGAAGCTCCACATGTTGGTGCTGTTACCACTTTTCCAGCACTGGCATTTTCTTCTGAAACAGCTAATGCATAAGAATAAATTCTTCCCTCTAGTCTGTCTTGTAGTGCTGATTTTCTAAATTTTTCATAGTAACTTTTTGCTTTTCTCTCTAATTTTAGTTCCCCAGGTAATAAGCCATCTGTTTTAAGTCCTTTTTGAATAGACTCTTCCATTGTAAGCATTACTTCTTTTAAGTACTCAAATAAACCTTCACCTTCGTTATACTTCACATATTCGGCTAGATCTTTGTTATTACTTTTACACCAATCTATTATTTCTTTGAAATTTTTCTCTTTATAAACCTCTATTTTATCTAAATCTGAACTTCCATCTTCAATAATCGATCCACCACCTACAGAATAGAATAGTGATTCACTCATTACTTCTTTATTCTTATTATAAGCAATAAATTTCATAGCATTTGTGTGTTTCTCTTTTATTATTTCAGGTTTAAATATAATATTACAATTATTATCCAATGTTTTCATAATTATATAGTCTGTTAAATGTCCTCTTCCAGTTGATGCAAGGCTTCCATAAAGTTCTACTTCATATGTATCAGCATCTAAATTTTTATTTTTAAACATTTCTGCTGCTTTTTGAGGTCCCATTGTATGGCTGCTTGACGGTCCATAACCTATTTTGTAAAGTTCTTTTAGTGATTCCATAATTTTTAAAGTTTTTTATATTTTATAAAAAACTTTCTCCTTTCTATTAGATAGTTTTATATGGTATTTTTCTTTTATCAAATGGCTCTTCCACTTCTTCTGATAACAACTTCTTATAGGTAGCTACCTTTCTAAAGGCATTACCCCAAGTTTCAGTTTTTCTATACTCTCTTAATTTTTCCATATCAAATGATGCCATATACACACCTTGTGCTTCTCCAGCTTCTACTAAAAACATATTTCTTGCTTTTCCCTCTTCTGAATAAGCCATTCCATCAAGAGCCAACGAATGTCCATACTCTTCTCCAGGATAATTTGTCATAGCTATACCTAACATATTTTCAAAAGCTCTAGCTTTTAACTGACTTATTCTATTATCATCCATTGGACATGAGTTAGGCACTAAAATTACTTCTGCTCCTTTAAGCATTAGTATTCTTGCACTTTCTGGAAACTCTCTATCATAGCAAATCATAGCACCTATTTTTATAACTCCATTTTTAGTATCTAAATCAGCCACATAGAAATCTTCACCTGGAGTAAAAAGTGATTCATATGAAAAGTCACAAGTATGTACTTTTGAATAAGTAAGTATTGTTTCTCCATGTCTATCTATAATAGAAACTGTATTTTTAAATTTCCCATCTTCCTTACTTAGATAAGTTATCCCTACTGCCATTTCTAAACTTTTAGCAATATATTTAAATTTAAGAAAAAAATCACTATTTTGATCTATTGCATAAGAGTTCAATATTTTTTCCATATGCTCTTCCACACTACTTGACATATTTAAATAATTTATTAAATGTTCATAATTAACATTCCACATTTCAGGAAAGAGAACAAGGTCTGCTCCATTATTTTTAGCTATTTTACAGTATTCTTCTGCTACTTGTAAGTTAAAGTTTTGATCCATTAAATACGAATAGATCTGTATTAATGCAACATTGAAGCTTTTCATATTTTTCTACCTCCAAAAATAAATTTTTTCTAGTTAATCCCACCAAAAACACCATATTATAGAATTTTTTAATATAGATGCTAATTTTCTTATGGTTTCTATACCCTGATCTATTATATCGTTGCAGAATAAGTAATGTTCGTATGCTAATTTTTCTGCACTTTTGAAATCTTGGGGTGGATTTTCTATTATAAACTCTATTGTATTAGAAGTTATTACTGCTGGTACTGCTTTATAGTCGTCATACCAATACTTTGCCACAGCTATTTGATATTCTGGAGTTGGACAATCATTATACCCTCCCATTGGAATATGTCCTAATAGTTCCCATGGATTTCTTGTGGGTATTTTTAAAATAAGAATTTCTTCATATGGAAAAGAGGTATCAAAATCTAAATAACTTGCTAGATAGTCATTTGAGTCTTCTGCTGAAAACTCTCCTACTTCTGTCTGATGTTCATCGTCAAATTCATATTGGTTTCTCTTTGATTTAAAATACTTATTTACATCTATTTCTTTAGAAAAATTTATATATTCTGCCGCTGTTGTTTCTTCTAAATTTATTGATAACGCATCGTACAATACATCAGAAGGCACTAAAATTAATGGATAATATCCATTTTTACTACCATCTTTATATAGTTCTGAGTATCTTTTCTCTATAATATCTTGAATAGAATTTTCAAAAAACTCATATTCATAATTTAATATCTCTGTAATATCTTTTGTGATCTTTTTCATTATCATTTACCTGCCTTATTATAAAACTACATAAGCAAATTATACTTTATTTACAGTAAAATGACAACTCTTATAATTAATAAATTTCTCGTTTCCATATAATAATATAACAAATTTTTGTGTTATTTATGTGAATTATCAATTTTTCTTAAATATATCATTGAATAAATTTATTTCATTTTTACTTTTACTAACTTTTAATGATATGCAAATTATTAACTTAGTGGTATAATACCCCTATATTTTTTTATTCTAAGGAGGAGTTTAATTGAGCAATAATTCGAAAAAAAATACACAACCGTCAGAAACAAAAAAGAGTAATGGACCTAGTGTGGAGAAACCTGAAATTAGCAATACTGACCCAAAATCTGATAATATCACAATATCAGTAAAAAAGATAAATATTAAACAAGTAAAAACTAAAATTAATTCTGATAAGGAAGGTGTGGACTTACCCTCAAATGAAGAAAAAGAAACTTCATCTAATAATGAATTTCCTAGTGAAAATGTTGGAATTTCTGATAATGAAATCAATAACTTCACAGATAATGTTGAAAATAAAAATAAAAATCGACTAAAAGAAATAATTACTATTCTTAGAAAAAATAAAGCAATCGAAAGTATGATCACATCAAAACATCCTGAAAGAGTTAGAGTAGCATTTGAAGAATTAGGACCTTCATTTGTAAAAATGGGACAAATGTTATCTACTCGCACTGATTTAGTTCCTGAAAGTTTTGCAGATGAATTTAAAAAACTTCAAGATGGTGTAAAATCAGATGATTTCCCCACAGTAAAAGCAATAATAGAAAAAAGTTTTGATACTCCTTTAGAAAATATTTTTAATAATTTTAGTGAGACGCCTCTTGCATCTGCATCAATGGCACAAGTGCATCTTGCTGAGCTAAAAGATGGAACAAAAGTAGCTGTAAAAGTTCAGCATGCTGGCATTAAAGAATTAATGTTAAATGATGTAGCTCTTTTTGAAAAGGCTATTCCTTTTTTTAAGATAGCTCCTGCAAGTAAAATAATGGATCCGGCTGATCTTGTAAAAGAGTTAAAAAGTTCATGTGAAAATGAGTTGGACTTTAGAATTGAAGGAAGAAATATTCATTTATTTTATAAAAATAACAGTCAAATTGATTATATGGAGTGTTTAAAGGCATATCCTGATTATACAAAAGAAAATATTTTAGTAATGGACTATGTAATTGGAGTAAAGGTAACTGATGTTGATAAATTAAAGGCTAAAAACTGGGATGTTAAGCTAATAGCTCAAAATTTAGTAAATAATTATATGAAACAAGCCTTTGAAGATGGATTTTTTCATGCTGATCCACATCCAGGAAATATATTCATTAGAGATGCAAAAATTACATTTATTGACTTTGGTATGATGGGAGTTATGAGTGACACTGTACTAAATAAATTAAATGATGTTCTTTATGCTATTTATATTAAAGATACTGGAGAACTTTCTAAAGCTGTGTTAAAACTTTGCATTAGAAAAGGAAAGGTAGATAAAGATAAGCTTACTGAGGATATAGATGAATTTTATTATCAATATGTAGATAATGTTTCACTTAAAGATATGAAGTTTCCTATTATTATAAAAAATCTTACTGAGGTTTGTCTGAGAAATAACTTAGCTATTCCAGAAGAAGTTACTATGTTTGTAAGAGGAATTATTAATATAGTGGGAGTTATAGAGGTATTAGACTCTGATCTTACAATTATGTCTGCTTTAGAACCATATATGCAAAAATATATAGCTAATAAATTTAACCTTGTTAGTGAACTAAAAGATTATGCAAAAAGTGTTTATGACATGGGGAAAATAGCACCTCAAATACCAATTAAGTTGGCTAAAACTTTAGATAAAATAAATGATGGTGACTTAAGATTTCAAATCCAGCATAACAATCTTGAAAAACTTTTTAATCAATTGGATAATATGACAAATAAGATAGTTATTGGAATGTTATTATTTGCCTTAATTGTTGGTTCTTCAATACTTGCTAATTCTGGGAATCAATTTGAAGGTCATAATATAATGTCTACAATTGGAGTAATAGGATATGTAGTAGCTGCTATTCTAACAGTTGTATTAATTTTTTCAATAATGAAAAATAAAAATAAGTGATTTTGTGTTTTTTATTATTATAGTGGTGTAAAAATTACTGTAAAAAGGTTGTCTTTTATTAAGGCAATTTTTTTATTGTTAGTATTTAATTTCAGGGTTCTTTTTCACTATTAAGACACAGATTTTCACGTCGCAAGCTCCTCAGAATGACAAAATTTAATACTTTCTTTAATTTATAAGAATTCTATATGTAATTATATACTAAAAACATTTAAAATAAAAAAACTGCCTCCTAAAAGACAACTTTTTCTTATTGATAATATTTACTCTTAAATTCATTTTTCTTAACATCAAATTGATTTTCAAGACTATCTCTTTCATTAGTTAATTTCTCAATTTTATTCCAGTCAGGATTAGATTTTCCTCTTTCCAAATGAATCTCTCTTCTTTTATCATCAATTTGCTTTAATAAAGAAATGTTATCATTTTTAAAAGCTAACTCTGCTTTCTCATAATTTAATTCTGCTTGTTTTTCATCTAATTTTGCAAGTTTTTCAGCTAATTTACTTGGCTTATTACTATACTTTATTTGAAGCTCTTTTCTTTTGTTATCAAGTTCTCTTTGGTCTTTTAAAATTTCTGTTCTATCCTCTGCTAAGTCTTGTGTTATATTTCCAGCAATTAAAAATGCAGCAGCTAAAATAAATAAACTTATAGTTATGATTTTTTTCATTATGACCCTCCTAAAATGTTTTGTACATAAATATTTTATCAAATGCATATACATAGTGTAAAATTCATTATATATATGTATAACAAGTAAAACATTTTATATTTAAAATACAATATCCACCATAACTAATTTATAAAACAGAAAATAAATAATTAGAATTTTCATTCGAAATTTCTAATATTTCTTCTTTAGATATATTATAGATTTTAGCCAGTAGTTCTGCTGTTTCACTTATCATAGAAGGCAGTCCTCTTTTGTTATTATATTCCCAAGGGCCGTCACTTTCCAAACAAATTACATTAAGAGGCACCTTCGATACAAATTTTCTATACTTTTCATTATAAAGTACATCAGGTGAAATAGAGATTTTCCAATTCGTTCTGATAATTTCTTCTAAATCTCTATCACTACCTTCAAACCAATGAAATAAAGCTTTTTTTATACTATACTCTTTTAATCTTTGAATTGCGTATTCAGCAGAGTCTTCAATACAATGTAGATTTACCCCTAAATTTAGCTCCTTAGCTAAGAGCAAGAATTTATTAAAAATAACTTTTGAATCCTCTATTAAATTCTGCTTTTTAGCTTCCTCCATTCCTTCTAAATTAAAATGAGGAAGCCCAATTTCACCAATTCCTGATATTTTATCTAAATTTTTTCTTATTTGCTTTTCAATTAAATCATATTCATTATAATTTTCAAAATATTCTGGATGTAATCCAAGGCAAACTTTTAGATTAGGATATAACTCAGCGTATTCTAAAAGCTTTTCTCCACTTTTATAACCTGTTGCCACTGCAATCACAATATTTTCAGAAATTTCTTTTTCCCTCTCATGAAAATTTAATTGGTCAAAATGACAATGACTATCTATATTCATATTTTCTCCTATAAATAATTTTTATAATAAATCCATAATTTCTCTTTTATATTCTAAAAACTTACTTTCTAAAAATATATCTTTCTTTCTAGGTTTAGCAAATTCGATTTTTATTTCTTTAACAATTTTTGTAGGTTGTTTCCCTAAAACTATTATTCTATCTGATAAATGAATTGCCTCATCTATGTCATGAGTAATAAACAGCACTGTATGTTTATATTTTTCGCATATCTCCAGTAAGAAATCCTGTAATTCACTTTTAGTTATCGCATCTAAGGCTCCAAAAGGTTCATCTAAAAGCAGAATATCACTACTAACTAAAAATGTTCTTAACAGAGCCGCTCTCTTTTTCATACCACCACTTAATTCACTTGGATACTTTTTTTCTTCTCCTGTTAATTTAAACTCTGGAAGCAACTTGATAATTTTCTCATACATTTTTTTCTTATCCATTTTTTCTATTTCTAATGGAAGTTTTACATTATCATAAAGTACCCTCCAAGGAAATAACAAATCATTTTGTGGCATATAAGCTAGTTTTTCTTTATAATTTTTTATATCAATTCCATCTATTTCAATATTTCCAGAATAATTTTTTTCTAAACCTGTTATCATCTTAAAAATTGTACTTTTCCCACAGCCACTTGGCCCTAAAATCGTTACAAATTCTCTGTCTGCAATATCAAAGTTTATATCTTCTAATATCTTTCTATTATCATAAACTTGATTTACCTTTTTTAGTGAAAGTCTCATCTTTCCCCTTTCAAACTGCATTTATTTTAAATTTTCATTGGTCAAAAATTCATTTGTAAATGCCTTATCTACATCTATTTTTTTATCTATTAGTTTATTATCATAGAGCCAGTTTGTATAGTTTTCCCAAACTTCTTTTTTTTGCTCACCCCAATATGAGGCATCTGATTGATATTCTTTAGCTAAAAACTCCTGACTCTTCTCCACTAATTCTTTATTTAGCTCTGGGGCATTTTTCATTAATATGTTAGCAGCTTCTAATGGATTTTTAGATGAATACTCATATCCTTTTTTTGTAGCTCTCATAAACTTCTCTACTATCTCTTTGTTATCAGCAATCATTTTTTCATTCGTTATTATTACTGGTGTATAATAGTCTAAGTTTTTATTATAGTCGCTAAGCCTTATATAATTTACTGGTATATTTTTTACCTTGGCTTCCATTCCAGTCCAAGCTTCAAATCCCCATGCAAAATCCACACTTTTTTCACTTACTGCAAAAAAATCTGTGTCTCCTGAAGTTATTATTTTTACTTTCTCTACATCAGCATTTTCTTTATCCATTAACGCTTTTAGTGTTGCTTTTTCAATTGGAGAACCCCATCCACCATACTTTTTATTCTCAAAATCCTTAGGTGTTTTTATCCCTTTATCTGCCCTAGAATAAAAACCACTTGTATTATGCTGTATAACTGCTGCAATTGAAACTATTGGAATATCCTCTATCCTTGCTAATGTTACTGACTCTTGATATGATACACCAAATTGTGCTTTGCCACTTGCTACCAACTGATCTGATGTTCCATTTCCTGGTTGAATTATTGTAACTTCTAAGCCTTCTTCCTCAAAGTAACCTAATTCTTTTGCTACATACAATCCTGTATGATTAGTATTTGGCGTCCAATCTAGTACAACTGTAATTTTTGTTTTCTTATCCTTATTATTATCTGAATTTTCTTTTTTTCCACATGATAAAATAAAAATACTTAATATACTCATAATAAAAATTAATTTTCTCATTCTACACTCCTACTTTCTCCATGGCATTAATGCTTTTTCTGAAAATTCTACTATTTTAAATACCACTAAACTTAATACTATAATAATTAATATATCCGCAAATAATGCATCTGTTTTAAATGAACTTATTGCCCTTGTCATATATATTCCCAAGCCGCTCTCCGCTCCAAGCCACTCCCCAATTACTGCACCCATTATACTATAAGTTGCGCTTATTTTCAGCCCAGATAATAAACTTTGTAAACTTGATGGAAGCTTTAACTTAAAAAATATTTGTAATTCATTAGCTTTCATTGTTTTCATTAGATTTATTAGCTCATCATCTATATTATCCAGCCCGTCCAAAAATGATAAAATACATGGAAATAGACAAACAATAACTACTATTATAATTTTAGGCATTATCCCAAATCCAAACCAAATTAGCACAAGTGGAGCTATTGCTATAAGAGGAACCATTTGAGAAATAAGTATTATTGGATATAAAATATCTTTTAATAATTTAAAATATCCTAATAAACCACCTAAAACTACACCTAATATTATTGCAATTATAAATCCAATAAAAGCTTCAAGTACAGTAGTCTTAGTATGTTCTAATAACAAAACTCTATCTTTAATGAGTACTTTTATCACATCTACTGGTGATGGAAGTATATATTTTGGAATACTAAACTTTGTTATTAAAATTTGAGCTAAGAATATAAGTAATATGAAAAAAGTAATTGGAATTAGTTTATTTTTTATATTTCCCAATTTTTTCATCTATAGTGACTCCTTCAGGTTTATAATCTATTTTAACTACTGAACACACTCTACTAGCTCCGTGCTTTATACAAATCTCCTGAGCTTCTTTAACTATTTCCAAAAGTTCTTCAAGTTCTCCTTCCATCGTTGTTTCCATTGGTCCCACTTCGTATTTTAACCCTGATTCTGCAATTCTTGCAATTACTTGGTCTACTACATAGTAAATTTCTTCCTCTTTTACATTTGGAATTACTTGTAAACTTAAATTAACTAACATTTTTAAACCTCCTAAAAATTTATAAAAATAAAAAAAGACCTAAACATGGTCTTTACTAAGAAATATTTTGTTCTAACTCCCTTCGCTAGCATTATCTAGAGCAGGTTAAACGGTATTTCTCAGCTTCACAGCACCCGTGTTTACATTAGTATATACTATTTTTAAAATAATATCAAACCTTTTATGATATAATATACTAAATATAATTTATAGGAGGTATTTTTTTGGAAAATAAAAATAATTTAGACTCACTTTATACTACTTTATTTGTACTCGGAATTGTTGAAGCAGTTCTCTTAATTTTTTTAGGATTTTTTGTTGGAATTGCAACATTTATTGTGGCACTAATAATAAAGTCAAGACTGCCTAAAAATAGTCCTACTCCAACTGGTATAAAAATTATGATAATTGCAAGTGCAACTCACTTTATTGCATTCTTTTTAAATATTTTCATGAGTTTTATTTCAATTATATTTAGTAGTATTTACTTGGTTGGAATATTTAGCGTTCTAACTTCAGTTTTTTATTTTCTAGCTCTAATGTTTGTTTTTGTTATGCTAATTATTGGATGTATTATGGTTTACAAAGAATCTCAAGAATATAAATAAATTTTAGCACTAAAAAGTATTAATTATACTAATTAGCATGATTCTTACATCTAAAGGTGTAAAACATTAATAAACAGATAACTTCAAAATCGCTTAACAAAAAAGGAGTAAGGCTTTAGCCCTTACTCCTTCTCTTTAATATATTCCAAAAATTCTTTTTTCCCCACACGATTCATTCCACTATGTACTACATCCTCGTTATCATCTATTTTTATTCCATATTCTCGTTCTATTATTTCTTTTACTCTTGGTCTGCAAAATGTTCCTTGGCACCAGCCCATTCCTGATCTAGTTCGTCTTTTAACACCATCTACACTTGTAACCATAATTCCTCTTCTTAAAGAATCAATAATAACTGCTTCAGTCACTTGTTCACATCTGCATATTATTTTTTCTGGTGATGATGGAAGCTCTACTAACTTATTTACTTCAATTCCTGAAAGCATATCATCCTTGCCTTTTCTTTTTATAATTGCTTTTCTATAAGGATCAAAGTCTAGTTTTTCATCTAAGTTAAAGCCTGTATCCTTAATAATATCAATAACCATTTCAGCTATAGCTGGTGACGATGTTAATCCTGGTGACTGTATACCTGCTATATTTACAAAGCCCTTTTCTTTAGTTTCTTCTATTATAAAATCTCCAGTACTTGCTGCTGCCCTTAACCCAGAAAATGTTCTAATAAACTGCTTTAAATCAAATTTTTCTGTTGTATGTCTTGCTTTTTCCAAAAGCCACTCTAAGTTTTCCATTTTTGTAGATGTATCAGTTCTTTCTACGTCATTTTGTGCATCTGGTCCTATCATAAGGTTTCCATGATATGTACTAGTTACTAAAACTCCTTTTCCAAATTTAGATGGTACTTGAAAAATAACAGTATTTACAAGTTCACCAGTTCCCCTTGAAAATAGAATATATTCTCCTTTTCTTGGGTTAATAGTAAAATAACTTTCATTAACCATATCTGAAATCTTATCACTATACATTCCAGCAGCATTTATCACAAAACTTGTATGAACTTCTTTTTCTGATATTTCTCCACTCAAATCCCTTTGCTTATACTTTATTTCATAATTATAATCTGAATTTTTTTTTATATCTGTTACCTTTGAATTTAATTCTAATTTTACTCCATTTTTTATAGCATTTTCAGCTAAAGCAATTGTAAATTCATAAGGTGAGCAAACTCCAGCACCTTCACAATACAAGGCATATTTAATATCAGAATTAATATTAGGTTCCATCTTCATAATTTCATCTTTTTCTAAAATTCTAATATCTATTACACCATTTCTTAAACCATTTTCATATAATTCTTCTATAGCTTTTTTATCTTCATCAAAACCCACAACTAATGATCCAGTTTTTTTAAAACCAAAATTCAGCTCATTATCATATCTTTGAAATGCTTGCCTACCCTTATACGAAACCTTTGACTTCAAAGATCCATTTTTATCATCATAACCACCATGGACTATAGCACTGTTTGCTTTTGTTGCACCCATAGAAACATCATTTTCTTTTTCTAAAATAAGAATTTTTACATTATACTTACTTAACTCTCTGGCTGTTATAGTACCTATAATTCCGGCTCCAATTATTACAAAGTCATAATTCGTAGATGCGTCCTGATTATGCATCATCTTTTTCCCATCCTCTGACTCTCTCTACAGCTTTTTTCCATCCTTTATAATACTTATTTCTCACATCTTTTTCCAGCTCAGATTTAAATTCTTTATTTAGCTTCCAATGTTTTTTTATATCTTCTTTATCAGTCCAAAACCCAACAGCAAGACCTGCTAAGTAAGCTGCTCCTAGTGCAGTAGTTTCTATTGTTTCAGGTCGTAATACTCTTTCTCCTATAATATCAGCTAAAAATTGTAATAAAAACTCATTTCTTACCGCTCCACCATCTACTTTTAGTTTTGTAAGTATTAAACCTGAATCATCCTGCATTGCTTCTAATAAATCTCTTGTTTGATATGCTATTGATTCCAAAGCTGCTCTTATTATATGATTTGCATTTGATCCTCTTGTTAAACCTAAAATACCACCTCTAGCATACATATCCCAGTATGGTGCTCCTAGACCAACAAAGGCTGGAACTACGTATACTCCGCCATTATCTTTTACTTTTTTAGCAAAATATTCTGTATCTGCCGAATCTGCTATTAATCTCATTTCATCTCTTAGCCATTGCACTACTGCCCCAGCCACAAATATACTACCTTCAAATGCATATTCTACCTTACCATTTAAACCTATTGCAATTGTTGTTAATAGACCATTTTTAGATCGTAAAAACTTATCTCCAATATTCATAAGCATAAAACAACCTGTTCCATATGTACTTTTAGTATCTCCTTTTACAAAACAAGCCTGCCCAAACAGAGCTGCTTGTTGGTCACCGGAAATTCCAGCGATCGGTACTACTGTGGTTGTGTCTCCACCACCACCTAATGATGTTTCTCCATATATTTCACTCGAATTTTTTACTTCTGGTAGCATAGACCTTGGTATATTAAGTTCTTTTAGTAGTTTTTCATCCCACTCTAAAGTTCTTATATTAAAAATCATTGTTCTAGAAGCATTTGTATAATCAGTTACATGAACTTTTCCGCCTGTTAATTTCCATACAAGCCACGTATCCACAGTACCACATAACAGCTCACCTTTCTCTGCTCTCTCTCTTACCCAAGGTACATTATCTAAAATCCATTTTATCTTAGTTCCAGAAAAATAGGCATCTATTATAAGGCCTGTATTCTCTCGTACATACTCTTCTAGTCCTCTTCTCTTCAAATCTTCGCATATATCAGCTGTTCTTCTGCATTGCCAAACTATTGCGTTATAAACTGGCTCTCCAGTTAACTTATCCCATACTATTACAGTTTCTCTCTGATTTGTAATTCCTATTGCAGCAATCTCTTTTAGTGAAATTCCTGTTTTAGCATTTACTTCTGTTAGAACAGCTCTTTGAGTTGCCCAGATCTCCATTGGATCATGTTCAACCCATCCAGGCTGTGGATATATCTGTTGAAATTCTCGTTGTGCTACTCCTACTATGTTTGTATCCTTATCAAAAATAATTGCCCTTGAGCTTGTAGTTCCTTGATCTAAAGCTATGATATATTTTTTTTCAGAAATATTTGTCATAATTCGCACTCCTCTATAATTATTTTATTTTAATAAAATCCTTACTTTCTTCTGATATTTGTATTAATTCTTCAAATGTAACTCCTGGAAAATTACCAGCTACTGCTGATATTACTCCTTCTACTAGCGGTGCATCCACAATTCTTACTTTTGAGCTATCTTCTAGCATTTCTAGTGCCATTTCTGTATTCATAATTGAACTACCTAAATCAACAAAAATTAGGACACCATCTCCTTTATCTGCTCTTTTTATTGCATCTAATATTATTGATGGCTCTGAACCATAAATTTCACTTCCTGTTCCTCCACCATTTTCCATTGGAAAATCAAACTGTCTCATTTCTTCTGAAAAATTTATGATTTCTTCTGCTAACTTTCTATTATGGCTTACCACTACTATTCCTATCATTTTTCTTCCTCCTAAATTTCATTATAAATTGTTTTCAATATTAAGTAACTGGAATATGAACCAGGATCTATTGTTCCGATACTTCTTTCTCCTAAATAACTTGCTCTTCCTCTTTTTGCTACTATCTCACTCGTTGACTCCATTCCCTCCTTGGCTGCAATTAGTCCTTCTGCAAAAGATTCTTTTAGATTTTTATTAGACTCTACTGCTTTTTTAAATGCATTATAAAAGGGTTCAATAGTATCCACCATTGTTTTATCTCCTATTACTGCATTTCCTCTTTCTTTTACTCCTTCCACCATTTCGCCTACAGCTTGCATTATAACATCTATGTCTATAGCTTCATCACTTTTATCTTTAAATACCTTAGCCATTCTCATCAGTGCAGTGGCATATAACGGTCCAGATGCACCGCCTACAGTGGATAAAAGTGTTATTGCAGATTGATTCAATAATTGAGATAAATCTAAATCTTGATCTTCTAAACTACCATTTTCTTTTAGCTCATCTAATTTATGTGATACTGCATAAAAGCCTCTTTTTAAATTTGAACCATGATCTCCATCACCTATTTTTCTATCTAATTCTGTTAGTTCGTCTTCATGAGCAATTATTACTTTGGAAATTCCAGATAATATCTCTATTATTTTATCATTTTTCATAATTTATTTCACCTCAATTTTTGTATGCGGGAGTTTTGGCCTTAAATTTCAGATACTTTTCCAACTCCGTGTCTAATTTTAATATTGTAATTGAAAATCCCGGCATTTCTAATGATGTCATATAGTTTCCTACTAGAGTTTCAGCTATTACTATCTTTCTTTCCTCAAGCATATTTGAAACCTTTCTATTTACTATATATAATTCCATTAAAGGTGTTGCACCAAGACCATTTATTAATACTGCTACTTTATCCTTTTCATTTAGTTTTTGCTCTTCTAAAATTTTATTAAGCATATACTCCACATGTTCATCTGCTGTTTTTAATTTTTCTTTATGTGTCCCAGGTTCACCATGTATCCCCAGTCCCATTTCCACTTCATCTTCTTCTAATTCAAAACTAGCTCTTCCACTTGCTGGTACAATACAAGGCCCTAATGACATTCCTAAAGTTTTAGTATTTTTTATAGCCTTTTCAGCAATTCTTTTTACTTCATTTAAGGACAGCCCCTCTTCCGCTACTGCACCTGTAATTTTATGAATAAAAATAGTTCCTGCTACTCCTCTTCTTCCAATAGTATACGTGCTATCTTCCATTGCTATATCATCATTTACTATTACCTTTTCTATTTTTATGCCTTCCATCTCAGCCATCTCAGCTGCCATCTCAAAGTTCAGAATATCTCCTGTATAATTTTTTATTATTAATAATACACCCATATCTGATTTAACTATTTTTATTGCTTCTAAAATTTGGTCTGGTGTAGGCGCACTAAATATCTCTCCTGCTACTGCTGCATCTAGCATTCCATAACCCACATACCCAGCATGCGCAGGTTCATGACCACTTCCACCACCACTTATTAAATTTACTTTATTTTTTATATCTTTTCTCTTTATAATGTTATAATTTTCTACCTTTTCCAATATATCAGGGTGAGCTTTTGAAATTCCTTCTAACATTTCATGAAGTATATTCTCTACCTTATTAATTATTTTCTTCATACTAGACACTCCAAACTTTTAGTAATATTTGATATATAAATGAACCAAGTATTCCACCTATTATTGGCCCAACAATTGGAACCCATGAATAAGACCAATCTGAATCTCCTTTATTTTTTATTGGAAGAAAATAATGTGCTAGTCTTGGTCCTAAGTCTCTCGCTGGGTTTATCGCATAACCTGTGGGACCTCCTAAACTTAAGCCTATTCCCCAAATTAAAATACCAACTAGCATAGTTCCCATTCCACCTAAATTATTTTTACTATTTGTTATCCCTAATATTCCTATTACTAATACAGCTGTTCCTATAATCTCTGTTATTAAATTCCACTTTAGATCTCTTATTGCTGGTGTTGTACAAAATGTTGCTCTTATTGCTTCCTTATCATCAGTTTCATCATAATGTCTTTTATAAGTCACATAAACCAATATAGCTCCTATGAATGCTCCAATCAATTGTGCTGGTATATATACAGCTAATTCTTTTAATGTAATTCCGCCGTTTAAAAATATCCCTATACTAAGTGCTGGATTTAGATGTGCTCCACTAACCCATCCTGTTATATAGGCTGCTACCATTACAGCAAATCCCCAAGCACTAGTTATTACCATCCATCCACTATTGTTTCCCTTTGACTTATTCAACACTACATTGGCTACCACACCATTTCCTAAAAGTATTAATATTATCGTTCCCACTAATTCAGCAATAAATTTAGCCTGCATAATATCCTCTCCTTTTAATTTTAAGTCTAAAGCTTATATTTAATTTTAGCTTAAAATCTCTATTTGTCAATATCATTACTGCTATTTTTTTTATTTAATTTTTTTTATAGCTGATTTTACTGGGGAAAAAACTTTCTTGATTTTTTTTATTTTTTGTATATTCAAATATAAGTTAGTTTTTAGATACTTTTATAAACCTGTTAGTTAATTCTAAAATACGTATTATTATAGAATATTTACTAAAATATCATCTTTTTAGTAACAAAAAAGAAAACTACTCAACCATAATAGTTTTTCATTTTCTTTTATAAATTTAACTAAAACATAGCTTTTAATGACAATCCTAACTTGTAATCCTCTTGTTTATCCTGTCCTATTCCATATTCTCCTGTTATGTATATTCCATATGTTTCTTTTAACTCTACTCCTGCATATCCACTTGTCTTTATTCTGCCTTTATCTTCTGCAGTTTTAGCCAGTTCATGATATGCATCTTCTATAGATGTTAAACTTGCTTTTTCTTGGTTATTCATGTTTCCTAATTCATATTCATAACCTATTCCTATATTTCCTTTTAGTTTCCATTTAGATGTTGCTCCAAAGTCTTTCTCCCCATCTAATCTTATTCCTATATTAGGTTTTAAACTATATGCATCATTCCTATCTACTTTTAAACTTTCTGCTCCGCCTTTTTCTTCAAAACTTGGATGCATCATATATCCTAATTCTAATCCTATATAAGGTGTTACTTTTGTATTCTTACTTATCTCTAAGTCTTTTCCTAATTCATTTAATGAACTTAATCCATATACATTATAGTTTGAATTCAAGTCTGATTTTGTCCCACCTGACCAGTTTACACTTCTATCTATATCATGAAAACTTACTCTTCCTAATAAGTCATTTTTTATGCTCCAACCATTTACGCTATATTTATTATGTAATCCTAACTGTATTGTATCTGTCTGGTCTTTGTTTTTTGAATCTTTCATTTCAAAATCTGTTCTTGTGTATCCTAATGAATATCCAAATTTATGTCTATAAGTTCTCTCTACCTCACGTAAAGCTAATACTCCATATGTATTATAATCATATGATTCAACTCCACTTGTATCCTCTTTAGTACTTCCTTTTCCTGTTATTATGTTTACCTTTACATTCTCTTTTGTATTATTTTCTGAGTTTTGTAATATATCCAAGGCATTATTAAATACTTCACCTATATTTTGTTCTCTTTGTGTTATGTTCGCATACATACTTCCTGATAATTGACTAAAATCACTTTTCAAGTCATTTACATCTGTTATTAGATCTAGCTTGTCATATAGCTCTAATGCTCCTCCTGTTGCATTTAAATAGTTTCCTTCTATATTCCTAGCAAAGTCATCATACCATGCTCCATTTGTAAAGTTATCGTAGTTTATCTTTTCCATCCAAACATCTATTTTTCCTGAATCATTTACTACTGGTATTGCATCAAATGTTAATGATCCACTTTTTACCGCTATTTCTCCTGAATTTGGCCCTCCTTCAGGAGTTAAAGGGTCGAATACATTCTCAAACTTATATACTCTAGCATTTGTTCCTTGTGTAAAGCTAGAATCTATTCCTATCGGAGTATCCCCAAAGTCAAAACTTGGTGCTTTTATACTAACATTATTAGATAATAGAAATCCTGCATCTATATCACTTGGAGAATAACCTCCCGCTGTTATCTCTTCTATTGTTGGTGCTCTAAAACTTACTGGATCTGATTTTATTACTATATTCATTCCATTTAGATCAAATTTTTCATCTACTTTTATTACCCCAGCATTTATAATTGAAGGTGGTGTATAAGAGGTACTTCCTTCTACTACTTGTGTTGATCCTATTGTTCCTGATGACACCTCTATTACTCCATAATTTTCTAGTACTGAACCTCCTGATAACTGGACCCCTGTACTTTCATTTCCATTTATAAGTATTCTTCCATTACTTTCATTTATTACCTTTGAATTAGCATTTGCATAAATTCCTATACTATCATTTCCATTCATTGTTATTATTCCTGCATTTTTTACAATTGAATTTCTTGCAGCTGCTATTCCTATACTATTATCTCCTGATAATGTTATATTTCCTGTGTTTCTTATAGATGAACCTTCTAAATATATCCCTATTGCCTTATCAGAACTTGATGTTATATTTCCAGCATTTAACGCCTCAGTTTGTGTTCCTCTGGCATAAAATCCTACTGCATCTGCTCCTACTTCTATATTTCCTGTGTTTTTCATGCTTTGTACATCTTCACCATAAAGTCCTACTGCATAACCATTTAAAAATGGATTTTGTGGATCTACAATTACAGAATTCCCTACTTTTATATCTCCACTATTATCAATGCTTCCATCTTTATTATAGATACCTATATTAGAATCTCCTGTATTTCCTATTATACTTGCTTTATTTATTATATCTCCGCCATTTGTCATGTAAAACCCTACCGAATTAGAGCCTGTCATTGTTACATCTGCTCCTAATTCATTTCTAATAAAGGCTCCTCCATCCGAATAAGTAAATACTCCGTGATCTCCTATTATAGAAATATTTTTATTTATCAGACTTGAACCTGAATTTAATACTACTCCAAAACTATTATCACTTACATTCATTAACATGTTGTTGTCTATAGATGAATTATTGAGAGCATATATTCCCACAGTATTAGCACCATTTAAGTTTAATATTCCAGAAGCTAAATTTAAGTTTCCAGAATCAGTATAAATTCCCACTCCTGCTTCTCCAACATTGATTGTTCCAGAAGTTTGGTTTATTTGTCCTCCTTTATTATAGATACCTATTGAGGTCTTTCCTGAACTTATATCTCCTGAATTATTTATTATGGCATTACTATTATCATTGTAAACTCCTATGCTTAGATCTGACTCGAGACTTGAATCCCCTACCATTATAGATCCTGCATTATTTATAGTATGAAGTCCAGTCCCTTCAGTATAAATCCCTATTGATCTATCTCCTGATAAATCAATTATTCCATTATTCGAAACTGTAGAAGCAGTATTTCCTTCTAAGTATAATCCAATTATTCTATCACCTGTGCCAGTTATATTTCCAGTATTGAATAAATTATTTCCATCTTTTAGATACATTCCTACTGAATCAGCACCTGTACTTATTGTATTTGTATTGGCAACGCTACTTCCTATACCACTTCCAAATAATCCTATTGAATTTTGACCGAGTCCTATTGTACCTTGATTTTCTCCACTTGCTCCATTTGTTACATATATTCCTGTAGAATTATCCCCAAATGCTATATTTCCTTTATTTGTAGCTTCTTGATTTAATATTTCTCCATTTATTGTTACTGGAACGCCACCTATATGACCTCCATTTAAAGCTATTCCTACCATATTTGATCCAGTTGATACTATATTGGAATCTTCTCCTAGTAATACAGCTGAATTTTTTCCTATTACAAATGTTCCACCATCTCCTAATGTAGAAGTTCCATCATAAAACAAAGTATCATTTGTTATATTTTGTAAAACATATTGTGATCCTGCTGTAGAATTTACATTGAAATTTTGATCATAAAAAGGCACTCCTCCTACAACTGATCCTGTCCCTACTTTATTTAATACCACAATTCCGGTTCCATCTACATTTACTGTCCCAGTTCCATAAAAATTAGTATTTTCTAAATACACTCCTACTGAATTATCTCCCTTTAGGTTCAATTCAACATCATCTAGATAAACAGTTGTGTCTTTTGCATATATTGCTACTCCATCTTCTCCAACAGATATTTTCCCACTTGTTGTTGAATTAGATGCTATTATTGCTTTATCTGAATATATTCCTATTCCTCCTTTTGAATTACTCACATCTATATCTGAATTACTTCCTGTGTATATTCTAGAATAAGAATTACTTCCAGCATCTGAATTTTCATTTGCAAAAATCCCAATAGCTTTTTCTCCTATACCTGCTGTTATTTTTCCATCATTATTAATAATAATACTTATATTTTTATATGGATTATCACTCGGGTCTACATAAGTTTCTGAATATATTCCTATTCCATTTGATCCTATTTTTACTTCGCCATTATTATCTATATTTCCTGCTGTAGAAAAAAGTCCTATTCCTTTATTTCCTGTTATACTAACAAGGCCGTTATTTACAATTTTTGTTCTTCTATTATAAATTCCAATTGAATCTGCACCACTTAAGTCAATTGTTCCACTATTAGAACTTTCTATTTTCGTATCATTATATTTAAAACTTTGCTCTATCCCCACTAAACCGTCTTCTGTTCCACTTAAAGTTACTCCTTGACTAATAGAAACTCCCGATTTACCTATTTCCATTTTTCTATATGTTTTATCCCCAATAGTATTATTCATATCTATATTTGAATCTGTGTCTATTATTAACTTTGATTCAAATAACTTAGACCGTCCTGAACCATTAAATGTTATTCCAGAAGGTCCAGATAAACCAGCTAAATCACTTAAATTTACCTGTGCTTTTTTTATAGCTATATTGTAGCTATCTTGGTCTGTAGATATATTTAGGTTACCATTTGTTGTATCTACTATACTTGTTAAATAATCAGGTATATCCACAGCTTCTAAAAAATTAGCTCCTTCATAATAAAAAGCTATTGCTCCATTTTTTATACTTGCATTTACATCACTTGTCAGAGTTAGTTTTCCTAATATTCCATCAGAGTAATATTTAAATTTTTGAAAAAAGAAAGCAAAAGTGTCCTTTCCGTCAGCTTTTACTTCAGTTATTCCTCCTGATGTAAATGAGCCTAAACTAACATCCCCACCTTTTGAGTATATAACTGCTGAGTTATCTCCAGTTGTTTCTAATTTATCTGTTGTTAGTATTGTATTTGAAGATACATCTTGATAAGTGTTGTTAATATAACTTGAGCTCCCACCAGCATATATACCTACAGCATTATTACCTGTAGAAGTAATATGATCATTTTCAGAAGTTAATAATAAACCTACATTATAAATACCTGTACTATGATCACCATTCATCTCTATATTACCTTTATTTAATCCTATACTATCCACATTAACGTCATTCTGTACAACATAACCTGTTAAAGCTAATCCAATACCTCCATATGTACGAGTTACCCATGAATTATCCACATATTCTGAAGAGTCATTTTTTATATCTCCATAATTCTCAAAGCTGCCTGGAGTACTTATCCCTATCATAGCTTGCGCTCCAGATCCTATATTTATCGGCATATAGTTTTTAATCATTGTATTACGTTCACCTATAGCTATTGCATTTTGTGCTCCTGCATTTATTGGGATTAAAGAATTAGCTGTACTACTTTCTATTATTATATCTCCCTCTCTAGTATACACCATTGGGCTTCCTGTGGAATTTGCACCAAATTCTATTGAGTTGAATAATGTATCATTTATCACAAGAACTAATGACCTTTCTATATTTCCATAGCCTGACGATCTTGCAATTCCTGTAGATCTTTTACCATCTATTAATATGTTTATATTTTTAATACTATCTGCTAAAGTGTTACCAGTTGATGTGAGCGCTCTTAATACATAAATACCTGCATTATTTTCACCTTGGAGATTTATCAATCCATTTGTTCCATCAATACCTATATTGCTATTAACTAATTGTGAATTATCATACACATCTCTTCCAATTTCTATACCTTTATTTCCTCTACCATTTAGTAGTATTCTACCTGGTTTTATTAAAACTGAATTGGAACTAGGTGTCACAGTTACAAATATACCTATTCCTGCTACACTTCCACCTGAATTGGCAATTGACTCAATTATAATATCTCCTGAATTAATTAATTCTCCTTCTTGGAGATAGTTCGAAGTTGGTCTTTCTAACTGCATAGCTATACTAGTTTGTCCAAGTTGAGTTCCATGTTTAATAATTATTTCCCCTTCATTTTCCATGATAGCTTTTATAGCGGGTTTAGAAGTTAGAGTTCCTAGTGTAAGACTCATTCCTATTAAACTTTTTGAATTAAAATCTGATGGGTTATCATTATTCTGCTGTAAAGTTAGATTACCCGTAAACAAAACTTTACCATCTGTATTTACATAAAATGGCTTGTAGCTTATAAAGCCCATATTTTGACCACTATTTCCATTATTTGATACTATATCCCAATTACCCTTTATTATATAATTTCCATCATTAGATATATTATGTACTGCAAATTTATCTGAATAATTAGTATGTGTATATGCCTGTGAGCTTGTACCTGTGTAAGCACCATTTTCATATGACATTTCTCCAGCCATCTCTATTCCTTTTGTCTGTCCATTTAATAATAAAGATATATCATTATTCACTGGCTCCACATTTAGATTTTCAAAAATTGTATTTCCAGTGGTTTTATATAATATTGATGAAGTACGACTTCCTATAGTTTTACCCTGAGTTGCATTCTGCACATTTCCACGAGGTGGATTTATAGATGGAGCTTGTGGAAACCCTATTTCAACTGCAGTAAAATCTGGTGTTGTTATTTGAGGTGCTTCCACAGAACTCACATTTACATTTATTACAGGTTCGTTTACTGGACTAATATTTAAGTCTAATTTATTTCTATTAATACCACTTACTGGAACTACCATTCCTAAATCTACATTTTTAGCTTCTCTTGTGGTAAATTCTCTTATTCCATCTTTTTCGCCGCCTCTATGACTGTTATTATAAAAGCCACTAAAAAACATCTGCCATTCCAAAAACTCAGGCTTCATCACATAATCTGATTGTACGTACAAGTCTTTCAGTTCCTTATTTCTTTTATTTAAAGTTTTTTCTATTAATTTATAATAAGAATCATTTGATTTTCCTTTATTTATGTTTTTAATCATTTTATTATAAATGTTCCCATATTTACTTTCTGATAATTTGTTATTTTCTTCTGCATATGCTGTTGTAAGTGATCCTAATGCCAGCATTAACATTATATTTCTATTTTTAAACATTGCTTCTCCTTAATTTTGGATAATTTTTACATTTCAAAATTAAAAACAAATTATATATAATTTGTTAAAAATTAAAATTTTTATATTTTTATAGTTAATTATGTCTAAAAATTTTAAAAAATCATCTAATTTTAAAAAATGAATTCACATATTATACATTTTTTTTTCTTAGAAGTCAATTTTTAATCAGGTGTTTTTTTTATATAAATTCAAAAAAATCCTTATATAACAGTCTAGAATAAAATTCTAATTTTTTTAGAATCAAACTCTAATTTAAAAAAATGTTAACAAAATTTAATCATAATTGTCATCATTTTTATAGTTAGTTATCACTTACAAAATTTAAAAAATGAAAATAAAAAGAACTGCTATCAATTAACAGTTCTAAAATTATTTTATTCAATTTTTTATTATATCATTCATCTCCAAATAGTCTATCTAATATAATAGACACAGCGCTTCTCACTGAAAGATGATTATATTCAGTATTACCTCTAATAGGATTTAATATTTTATAAGACATGTCCATTACTTCATCTATTAAGCCCCACCCTGTTCCAAATAATAATAAATAAGGCTTATCATCTTCATACATTTCTTTACTCAAACTTTTGTAATCTACAGAATTAATAAAATTTTTCGCTGATGTTGTAATAATTTCTGGCTTAACTCCTTCAATTTCTTCTATAGCCTTAATACCGTCTTCTATAGAATCCATAAGTCTCGTTTTTTCAAATGCTTCATTTCTATTTTTATTGAATTCTGCTCCTTCGCCACCATCTTGCCAAAATCCTATTATTCTACTTGTAAGAATTTTTTGAGCTTCTAATGGTGTAATAATAAAGTAATTTTTTATATCATAAGTTCTACATGTTCTAGAAATATCATGAATATCAAAATTTGTAACAGATGTAGAAACAATCTCACTATTTTTATTATATACTGGATAATGAACTAAACCTACATATATCTTTTCTCTCATTTTTTCTCCTTTAACTCTTTTTTAAAATGCTTTCCATTCTCTACATAATGTTTTGCATTTATCAATATATGTTTTATTTCTTCTTCATTAAGTTTTCTTATAATCTTTGCAGGCTGCCCCATGATCAGACTTCCTTCTTCATATGGAGTTTTATGAGTAACTAAAGAATTTGCACCAATTAGACAATTTTTAGCCACTTTTGCACCATTCAAAACTGTACTTCCCATGCCTACTATTACATTATCTTCTATATTACAACTATGCAATATTACATTATGGCCCACAGTAACATTTTTTCCAATAATACATGGTATTCCAAAATCAGTATGCACTGTAGAATTATCTTGTACATTACTTCCTTCACCAATAGTTATATTTTCCAAATCACCTCTAAGTACAGCACCAAACCAAATATTTACATCTTTATCAAGTACCACATCTCCAATTACAGCAGCAGAATCTGCAACATATGTTTCGTCATTTATAATAGGATTTTTATCTCCTAAAGAATAAATCATTTTTCGACCTCCTTTTTATATTTTGACCAAATTTTTTGAAATTCATTATCATCCATTTTTTTTTCTAATAAATCAGGTCTATTTTTATATGTTTTTTTCAAAGACTCTAAAAGTCTATATTCATCTATTTTTTTATGATGACCTGATGACAGTACTTCTGGTACTTCCATATTATCTATACTAGCAGGCCTTGTATACTGAGGAAAACCTAGTAATCCATTATAAAAAGAATCAGTTTCAAATGACTCTTTTTTTATTACACCATCTTTTATTCTTGCTATAGAATCCATGAGACATAAAGCTGGGAGATCACCACTACTAAGTACAAAGTCTCCAAGGGAAATCTCTTCATCTACATATTTATCTATTACTCTTTGATCTAAGCCTTCATATCTTCCTGAAATAAGAACTATATTTTCCATTTTAGAAAGATCATTTACTTTTTCCTGATTTAATGTTTTCCCTTGAGGTGTTAAAAAGATAGTATATGGTTTATTATCAGCTTCTAAATATTTCTCACTAAAAAAATTCCAATATGGTTCAGGTTTTAAAACCATACCAGCCCCTCCTCCAAATGGAATATCATCTACTTGAGAATGTTTGTTTCCACTATAATCTCTGATATTTACTATCTCATAATCAATTATTCCATTTTCCGCTGCTCTTTGAATAATTGTCTGACTAAGATATAACTCAAATATATCGGGAAATAAAGTTAAAACTGTAAATTTCATTATTTCATTCCTTCTATTAATTCTACTTCAATATTATTATTTTCAAAATCTATTTTTTTCACAAAGTTATCTACTATTGGTATAAGAATCTCTTCACTATTATCACTCATTACTATTAAGATATCGTGAGCAGCAGTTTCTAGTACATCTAATACACTTCCTAGATAAATTCCATCTTCGGTAACTTTTAATCCTAATAAGTCATTATAATAAAAATCATCACCATTTTTCTCTGGTAATAAGTCTCTTCTGATTTTTATTTGAAATCCATTTAAACTTTTAGCTGTATCTATATCCTTAGATTCAATAAACTCTATTAATAGTTTTTTAGCATTAATTCTCTTTATTGATTTTATAGTAAATAGCTTTTTTTCTTCTTTTTTTTCTAATAAAACTTTCTCTTCCATAATAAGGTCTATATCCTGAAATACTGAACTAACCTTTACTGCACCATTTAAATGATGAGTTCCTACTACTGTACCTATATTTACTAACTCCATATTTTCCTTTCAAACTTACTTAATTTTTTGTAATTTTCCCTGTAAATCTAAGTATTATACTTTATTATATTTCTCCGCTTCTTAGCATTATTCAAGTAAACTAAAAAATTCTTTCTAATCTGTCTCTTTTTTTATCTCTATCTTAACTAGCTTATTTTCTTTTTTAGCAATAGAAGATATTAAAGTTCGCATAGAAGTAATAATTCTTCCATTTTTTCCAATTAATTTCCCCATATTTTCTTCATTTACTATTATTTTTATAAATATATTTTTTCCCTTTTCATTACTTTCAAGATGGTAAGAAGTCTTATCTTCTACTAAATTGTCAACTAAAAAATTTACTGTATCAAAATATCTACTCATGATCATTCTCCTTTTAATTTTATTAATAATTCATCATCTATTCTTTTTAAATTTCCATTTGAATCAGTAAATACATTCACCGTTTCAGCCTTTGCTTTTAAATTTTTAAGATTTTCATCATATATCTCATATGAAAATCTTATTTTTATTTTAGATAGTTCAAGCAATTTTATTTTGATTTTTATTAATTCATCATATTTTACAGAATTTATATATTCTATATTTAATGTTTTTACTGGAAGCATAATTCCTAGTTCTTCCAGTTCACTATACGGCAATGTGTCTCTAAAAAATTCTGTTCTTCCTATCTCCAGCCATTTCAGATAATTTGCATGATAAACTACATTCATTTTATCGGTATCATAATAGTAAATTCGATGTTCAACTATTTTTTCTCTCATATTTACAGTACTCCTTGCCACTCTCTTTTTTCTAATATTTCTATTTCTATACCATGTTTTTTTAATTTTTCTAGTATTATTTCTACATCTTCTTGATAAAAATTATTTGTTAAAATTTTTATCAAGCCTTCTTCACTGTTCAATGTTCTTACATTTGCCATTCCATCTTGTACTTCTATGATCTTATTTATAAAATCAATATCTGATTTTTTAGTTTTTATTATATATTCCCAATTTTTCATAATTAAGCACCTCTTTTTAAGAAATTTATTAAATCAATAAATTCCTGTACTGAAAATTCTTCTGCTCTGGCCAAAGGAGACTTGCCTACTCCTTCTAAAGCTCTTATTACTACTTGTTTTCCATAGCCTATCGAATCTAAATTATTCCCTAAACTTTTTCTTTTACTTGAAAATGCAGCTTTTAAGTATTTAAAATACTCTTTTTCAGAAATTTGGTTCTCAAATCTTTTATCTTTAAAAAGCTTTATTCCTAAAAAAGCTGAATCCACTTTAGGAATTGGATTAAAATACTCTTTTTTCACAGTAAATAAGTATTTTGCTTCTCCAAAAAATTGAACTGAATGAGTAAGTATACTCACGTCCTTACTCGGACTAACAGCACTTATTCTTTGGGCTACTTCTTTTTGAACCATTATATATATTTCACTTATATTTTCTCCAAATTCTATTAACTTATTTATAATAGGAGAAGTAATATAATACGGTATATTTGCTACCACTTTTACATTTTTTTTATCATTTAATATCTTACTAAGATCATATTCCATAAAATCAGTATGTATAATCTCTAGATTTTCTCTGTCTGCAAACTTTTTATTTAAGATCCCCACTAAATCAGTATCTATTTCAAAAGAGTATACCTTCTTCACATTATCAGATAATGTCTCAGTCAAGAACCCTAATCCTGGTCCGATTTCTATAACAGTATCTTCACTATCTAAATCAACATGAGAAAATATTTCATTTAATATCTCTTTATTTTCCAAAAAGTTTTGTCCATATTTTTTCTTAGCTTTATAATTCACTTCTTTTTTACTCAAAATTTTCTCCCATGACAGCTATATAAGGTATATTTCTATATTCTTGTATATAATCTAGTCCATAACCTAATACAAATTCGTCTTCAATTTCAAAACCTACATATTGGACATCAATTTCAACTTCTCTTTTTACTTTTTTATCAAGTAGAGTACACAAAGCAACTTCATTTGCTCCTCTTCCACCTATTATTTTTAATACTTTCTTTAAAGTTAATCCAGAATCAATTATATCTTCTACTATTAATACATTTTTATCCATTACGCTACCTTCAAGGTCTTTTAAAATTTTTACTTCTCTTGTTGTTTCTTGAGAATTTCCGTAGCTTGAAATTTCCATAAAATCTATTGTTATAGGAAGTTTTATTTCTCTTATAAGATCAGCCATAAATAAAAGCGAACCTTTAAGTAAACATACTACCACTAAATCTTGAGATTTTTCTTTATAGTCTCTAGTAATCTCTTTTCCTAATTCCACTACTCTTTTTTGTAAAGTTTCTGCGTCTATTAATTTTCTACTAATCCCATACTCCCAATCGACTTTGTCCATTTAAATCTCCACTCCTATATAATAATAAATTTTTTAAATTATAACACTTAATCATAGACAGTGCAAGTCATAATGAGCTGACAAATTATTTTTTCCTTCTCTTTTAGTTAAAGTAAAAAAAAAGTGTCTTGATTAGTTGTCATTTATTATATGTGAAATTTCTTATATTATGAATAATAGCTGGTAGAAACAGATTCTCACGTCACTTCACTTCTCAGAATGACAAAATTTTTATTTATGTTTCTACTATAAGGGCTTTTAATACTGCAAGAGCCTTTAAACATTATAAAAACTTCTAATGCTACAAGCTCTTCTAAAATAACACAATAACCTCTAAATACTGCAAGAACTTCTAAAAGTAATAAAGTCTTCATGTATAAAGGCAAATAAAGACAAAGCCCTCCAGTTTGTCATCCTGAGGAGCTTGCGACGTGAGGATCTGGCTTTTTAATGCTTTAAAATTTACATAAAAGTATAAAAAATATTTTAATAAATCTTCACTTAGATATGTTAAATTCATCACTTTTAAAATATAGTAGCTGGGAGAAACAGATTCTCACGTCGCTTCACTCCTCAGAATGACAAAATTTTAGTTTATCTTTTTACTATAGAGGCTCTTAAAATACTACAAAAACACCTAAAAACATTCAAAGCTTTACGCATAAAGGCAAATAAAGACAAAGCCCTTCTGTTTGTCATCCTGTGGAGCTTGCGACGTGAGGATCTAAGCCTTTCAAGCCTCAAAAAACTTCACACACCACACTAATTTCCCTTAAAATTTACTTCATTTAAGATAACCCTACCTCTTACATTTATTCATAAATTAAAAACAAAAAATTCTACATATATAATTATAGTAAAAAACATGTAATATTTCGAATATTTTTTTCTTCATTTAAATACCTTTTTATCCACTTAAATTTTAGAAAAAAAACCACTTGAAAATATTATATTTTCAAGTTTAATTGCCTTTTTGTCCCAATTATGATATCATATAAAAAAACTAAAATAAGGGAGCAGTTCATGGCAAGAAGAATCAGAATTAATTATATTAAATTTATAATTTTTATAATTTCATTAGCTGTCATAATAATATTTGGAAGAGATGTATTTGTTAAGCGTTTCTTTAATGAACAAAGAACAGAAATTCCAAATGTAAATAATCTAGACGTAAAAGATGCTGAAAAATATTTGAAAGAGGCAGGCTTAAAAGTAAAAATTATAAGTTCAAACTCTGATAAAGTAGGATTTAATAAAGTATTTATACAATACCCAGAAGCTGGGAGAATAGTTAAATCTAACAGAACAGTACAAATTTGGGTTAACAACGGCGAAGGAAAAGTCGTACCAAATATAGAAAAATTAGAGTTATTAGAAGCTAAATCAATGTTACAAAATTCAGATATTCAAATAGAAAAAATTGATTATCAACCATCAGATGCAAAGTTTAATACTATATTAGCAGTTTATCCTGCACCAGGAACTAAATTAGATCCTAACCAAAAGATATCACTACTTATATCTTCAAGAAAAATTCTTGATGCATCATCTATGCCAAACTTAATTGGATTAGATCTAAATGACGCACAGACATTATTGGTACAAATGGGACTAAAAGTTGGAAAAATAACTAAAGCAAATGATGACACTCTGCCTATTAATTCAATTATTACTACAAGTCCTGAACCAGGAAGTAGAGTTGAAAAGGGTCAGTCAATATCAATAGTAATCAATGCTGGGCCAGCTAAAAGAAAAGCTGAACCAACTATTGAAGATATTATCAAAGAAAATGCAAAAAATGATAATGTTACTAACCAAAACGTAGAAGATATTATTAACCAAACATTAGAAAAAATTGATGATAAAAATCAAAAACCAGAAGGAACACCAAATGATAGTGGAGGAAATGATACAGGTACAAAACCACCTACTACCACTCCACCAAAACCAACACAGCCAGCTAAGCCTACACAACCTGCTAAGCCAGATGGTGCAGCACCTAAGCCGGAATAGATTAAAATGGAGGTATTTTTATTAAAGGAAGAGTAATTAGGAAAATAAAAGGATTTTATTATGTAAGTAACGATAATCAAGTTTATGAGTGCAAATTAAAAGGAACCTTAAAGGTAAAAAATGATAAACTAAATTGTATAGTTGGTGATATTGTTGAATTTAAAGAAGATGAAAAGACTATAATTAAAGTTTATGAAAGAGAAAATTACTTAGATAGACCATTAATTTCTAATATTGATTATTTAGGAATTACTTTCTCTATTAAATCACCTGATTTTGATTACACAAACTTTCAAAAGATCCTGCTAAATGCTTATTACAAAAATATTACTCCATTGCTTATACTTACAAAAACTGATTTGGTAAATGAAGAATATTTAGATACATTTTTAAAAAAATTCGATATCAACTTTAAAGCTTTAGATATTAAAATTTTACCAATAAATATTGAAGATGATAACAGTATAAATTCTATAAAAGACTTTATTTCAGGAAAAATAGTAGCTTTTTCCGGCCCTAGTGGAGTTGGAAAATCTACTCTTATAAATAAAATCTTAAATGAGGATATCCTAAGAATTGGGGATATCAGTGAAAGAACAGAAAGAGGAAAACATACAACTACTGAAAGTCGTTTTTTTGAATTGGATAACTCTACTCTAATTGTAGATACTCCCGGTTTTTCTACGTTGGATTTTCCTAAGTTAAAAGTGAAAAAAGAATTAGAAAGTCTATTTCCTGATTTTGAAGAATATTCAAGGTCTTGTAAATTCAGAAACTGTACTCATATAATTGAACCTCAATGTGGCGTTCGAAAAGCTTTGGAAGAAAATCTTATTCCAGAACTAAGATATAGTTTCTACTTGTATTCATTTAATAATATGTTTTGAGAGGTGAAAATATGATAAAAATTGCTCCTTCTGTTTTAGCAGCAGATTTTAGTATTCTAAAAGAAGAGTTAATCAAATTGGAATTAGCAGGTGCTGATTATATTCATTTAGATGTTATGGATGGAAATTTTGTTCCAAATATTTCATTTGGTGCACCTGTTATAAAAGAAATTAGAAAGTGTACTAAAGTAACTTTTGATGTACATTTAATGGTAGAAAATCCTGAAAATTATATAAAAGACTTTGTTGATGCTGGAGCTGATATAATTACAGTTCATGTAGAAAGTACTAAGCATCTTGATAGAACTATTGAGTTAATAAAGTCTTATGGTTTAAAAGCTGGAGTTACTTTAAATCCTGCTACTTCTACTGATACTTTAAGATATATAATTAATAAAGTAGATATGGTATTAGTAATGAGTGTTAATCCTGGATTTGGCGGGCAAAGCTTTATTGACTATACTATTACAAAAATAAAAGAAATAAAAAAAATGAGACCAGATGTCGATATTCAAGTAGACGGTGGAATTAATGACATAACTTCAAAAAAAGTTATTGAAGCCGGAGCAAATATCTTAGTAGCTGGTTCATATGTCTTTAACGGAGACTATAAAGAGAAGATAAACTCTCTTAGAGGAGGAAAATAAAATGTACGAAAATATAGAAGTATTATTAGACGAATTTTATAAAACGTATTATAAAATCGAAGAAATAAATTTAAATCAAGTGATAAAGTGTCTTACTACTACTGAACTTCACGTTATAGAAGCTATTGGTGAAAACCTTCTTACTATGAATGAATTATCTGAAAAGCTTGGGATTACTATGGGAACTGCTTCTGTAGCAATTAATAAGTTATCAGAAAAGAACTTTATAGAAAGAGAAAGAAGTGATGATGATAGAAGAAAGGTCTTTGTTAAACTATCTAAAAAAGGACTTTTAGCTTATAAGTATCATAACAGCTTTCATAATAATATATTAGAAAAGGTAACTAGTGAGATATCTAAAAGTAAAATGGAAGTATTTATAGAGGTATTTGAAACTATTGTTAAAAACTTAAATAAAGTAAAAAAAGATATTCAGCCTGAAACTATCCTAAACTTTGAAAGTGGAGATGTAATCCAAGTTTCAAATATAAAAGGAAGTCCTGCAATAAAGAAATATCTCAATGAAAAAGGTATTAATATAAAGTCTCTAATAAAAATAAATGATAAAAATAAGCATATTTTATCATTACTTGTTGATGGAGACCAGAAAATAATAAATATTGAGGATGCAGCTGATATAATGGTTATCAGAAATTATATCTAGAAAGTTTGGAGAAATAATGATTTATATTGATGGAATTGGCGTAAAATTTTTAATTAATGAAATAAAAGATCAAATATTAAACTATAGAGTGAGTAAGATTTATCAGTACGATAAGTCTTCTCTCTCTTTATTTTTTGGAAGACAAAATTTAACTTTTCTTGTAAGTAATAGGAATACGATTTTTTATCTTAAAGATGATAAAGACTCTAATACTGATTTTCAGTCTAAATTTCTATTAACACTAAAAAAACATATTTTAAATTCAAAACTAATAGATATAACACAAAGTGGTTTTGATCGAATTGTTCATTTTCATTTTGAAAAACTTAATCAATTTGGAGATATTGAAAAATATGAATTTATTTTTGAAATTATGGGAAAACACAGTAATCTTTTTCTTACTGAAAAAAATAAAATTCTTACTTCAATATTTACAGCTTCATTAGATGAGGGTAACAGAGTTATTTTTTCAGGAAGTTTTTACTCTCTTCCATTTGAAAAATTAAAGATATCACCTACACAAATAACAAAAGAGGATTTTCCATTCTCTTCTGGTGAAGATTTTTTAAATAAAGTAGAGGGAGTGGGAAAAATAATTGCTAATGAAACTTATAATGATTATGATAAGTTTCAAAGTTATTTAAAAAATTATTCTCCTAGAATTTATTATTTAGAAAAAAATAATATACTTACTTATAATGAATTTTTAGAATTTTCTGATTATAAATTTGAAAAATTTGATACTATAAGTGCAGCTCTTAATGAATATCTAAATTTTAGCTTTAAGTCTTCATTGTTTAATAGTAAAAAAACAAATCTTTTAAAATTTATTGATACTCAACTGCAAAGAAATAATAAAATTATTCAAAATATTCAAAAAGATATAGACAAAAATTCAAATTCACAAAAATATAAAAATATAGGTGATATTTTAGCAGCTAATATGCATATGCTAAAGCCTGATCAAACTTTGATTACTCTTTTTGATTTTTATAATGAGAAAGATATAGAGATAAAATTAGACTCTACTCTATCACCAAATGAAAATCTTAATATCTATTATAATAGGTATAATAAGTCAAAGCGTACTATAGAAGCTCTAAATGAAAGACTACCTAAAATTAAAGAAGAAGTTCAATACTTAGAAGAAACTAAAGTCTATGTAAATAAAGAAACAGAAATTATTGGTCTAGAAGAAATATCTGATGAGCTAAATGTAAAACAAAAAAGAAAAATAAAATTAAACAAACCAAAAAAAAGAGAATTACTAACATTTAAATATGAGGACTTTTCAATTTTAGTTGGTCGTAATAGTAATGAAAATGAAGAAATAACATTTGAAAAAGGAAATGCAAGTGATATTTGGCTTCATATTAAAGATCTCCCAGGAAGTCATGTACTTATAATAGCAAATAATTATACTATTCCTGATAATGTTCTATTATTTGCAGCAAAACTAGCAGGATTTTATTCTAAGTCAAATATTGGTGATAAAGTTTCAATCGATTATTGTGAGAAAAGATATGTAAAAAAAATAAAAAAATCCAAGCCAGGAAATGTCACTTATACAAATAATAAGACTATTGATGTTATTGTAGAAAAAATCAACTAATTTATATTATTTAAAGAATCATTTTAATAAATGGTTCTTTTTTATTGCCTTTAAAGACAAAAAATAAGCTGCCAATTATTATATTGACAGCTCTTTATATTATTTATTTGCCTAATATCATAAGTCCAATTTGAGCAATAGTAGCACTTCCTATGTAAGTTCCCATAAAAACAAATATAGCCACAATTACAATTTTCCATGAAGTCTGTTTTAACTCTGACATTCTATTTACTACAGATATTCCTGCATAAGTTAATATTGGTGTAGTTATTGCTAATAAATCAACAGAATTAATTGACTTAATTATTAAATCTGAAAAAGGCATCCCAGGAAGACAAAAAATTATAGAAAATATTGAGACCCATCCTAGTATTGGAAACTTATTTAAAACTGGAATCTTTTTAAAAATCATTGCTATAAATAAGCCTACCATTGATATAGCCCATAATGCAACTAAGCCATACACAGTGTATTTATCAAGTACAAGTTTTGGATTTGGATGAAATATCGTCTTTATAGTTAGTCCAAATAATATTGATAAAATACTTAGGAGTAAAATCCCTCCATATCTACCATATTGCTTTACTTCTCCCATTATATTCTCAGGCATGTTTATTCCCCCTTTTAGTTAGTAACTTATACATAAAATTCTGTAAAGGTGCAGCTAAAAAAAGCATAGAATAAGTACCTAAAAAACTTGTTAATAAGTTACTTGTAGCTGCGAAAGCTGTTATTTCTTCACTCATCTCAGGAAAATGTGCTATAAGTGCTGAAGAAGATGCCGCCATCATACTTCCAGATCCTACTCCACAGGCCATTGCTAAGGCTTGTACATCATAACCAAATAATAATAATACAGGTGCAAACATACTAAAAAACAATGCTCCGAATAAAGTTCCTATAATATATAATGATAATACTCCTCTTCCCTCGGGTGAATCAAGAGTATATTTTTCCGAAATATATGCCAGTTCTCCTTCTCTTCCAAGACCTAATGTGCAACCTATTGCTTCCCTCTTTAATCCCAACATTAATGCAATCGGTAATCCAATTAGAACTGTACCTAAATTTCCTATCTCTTGAAAAATAAATATTGGACCCTTATGTATAATCTGTCCTAATTGAGGTGCAATTGTAGCTCCATACCTTGCCATTAAAGGCAGCATGATAATTATCAAATATTTACCAGCAAAGTTAACGTTTTCTTTAGAATAAATTTTTGTCATTATTCCTTTTCGAAATCTTCTGATTCCTAATAACATTGTCAATAAAATTGCAAATGCTAGTGGAAGTATTGTTAATCCCACAACTCCTATTTTTATTTCTTGTTTACCTATTATTTCACATATTGCAATTATAAAAAGAGCAAATACAATCATATAAATATACGATTTCTTCATAACTTTATTTCCCTCCATTTTATTTAAATATTTATTTTTTTAATTAGTTATTTAGTATTTACAATTAAGTTTAAACACTCTTCATATTCACTAAAACTTCTTTTATATAACTTTGATTTATCAATTTTACCACTCATATATTCTAAAACTTGAGCAACAAATCTTGGGAATATCTCATATATCATCTCAGGATCGTCATCTTTAAAATCATCTCCATGAATTGTTCCACTGAATCCACTATGTCCTATTTGAATACATGGAAGCATAAATGATAAGTCTCCTATGTCTCCTGCTGCACTGATAAACTTATTATTCCATAATGTTTTTATTTCATCTTGATTATTAAAAGACTCCACTACATATTCACCTAAGTATCTATCTTGCACAAAAGGTAAATAACCCATTTGTGTTTCTATATCTACTTCTCCATCTAATGTCATAGCACTTCCTAAGGCTGCCTTATCTAATTTTCCTGAAACTATTTTCATATAATCTACAGTTTTAGTTCTGAGATCACTTCCTACTGTAATAGAATAAGGAATTACATTTGTAGACATATCTGATTGCATTACTATTGGATTTAATCTCACATGTTCTTCATCTTTTAATTGCTGTCTCATCAATCCAAGAGCCACCTGAAATACAGTAGACATGCTGTAAGCATTTTTACCAGAAAATGGATCAAATCCAGCATGTGAAGAACTCCCTTTAAAAGTATATTTCTTATATAGAAAACCTGCTAAGTCACAGTTAATCTCTGTTGTTCTCTCTTTAAAGGCTCCTCCTATGGCATGTACACATATCCCTGCATCTATATCGTCAAAGATTCCAAGCCGCATAGCCTCCGGTTTACCTCCAAAATACTTTATAATACCATCTTTTTGTAATTGCTCTCTATATGTTAAGTCTAGATATTCTTCTGCTGGTATAAATATAAATGTTAGAGAATAATCTAGTTTTTCATAAGCTTTTGTTTTATAAAAATAATTATACAGTGCTAAAGTGATTGCCACTTGGGTATAATGTCCACAATTATGCGCTGCACCGGTTTCTTTGTTAGCACACCAATGTGAAGGTGCATAGACTGCATCCATCTCTCCTATAAATGCAATATTGAGGTTTTTCCCACTTCCTAATGTAGTTTTCATTCCTGTGGTACTAAAAAATTCTGTTTCTATTGATGGATTTACTGTTTTTAGGTACTTCAGTATAGTTTCTTTGGTTTGAAATTCTTTATAGCCTAACTCAGGATTTTCAAATATATGCTTAGCAATATTATGAATTTCTTGAAATTGTTCTTTAAAAAAAATAATAATCACTCCTTTATTAATAACCTATATTTATTATACATAAATTTTTTTGAAAATAATACCCCTTATCTATATATATTATTTATCCAACTATTTTGACTTTTATTTTTCAACTTTTACTTTCTCTACTAAAATCCCTATTAATTCTTAATTATTCATCATTTTCACTTAAATAGAATACCCTTCTGTATTACTTCTAAAAAGCTGATAATTTAAAACTTTCACTTCATTGAAATCCTAAATAATAACACTGCAAATTACATAAATATTGACAAAGTATGATTTATATTGTAAAATCTTAGATATAAATTAGCTCAAGGAGGATAATATGGCAAGTAAAACTGTAACTATCACTAATCCAACTGGATTACATACAAGACCAGGTGGAATTTTTGTATCGAAAGCAAAAGAATTTGAGAGTGATGTGTTTGTAGAGCATGACGGAAAAAAAGTTAATGGAAAATCTTTATTAAAATTATTATCTGTTGGAATCAAAAATGGTTCTGAAGTTACTGTAACAGCAGAAGGTCCAGATGCTGATCAAGCTGCTGAAGTTTTAGGAGAATTATTAGCTACTATTAAAGATTAGTTTATTTTACACCCATTCTTTTTGTTTGGGTGTTTTTACATATTTTATCACTGTATTATTAATATCTTCACAAATTAGATAACTTCTCTCTTTCTTATTTATCCTTCATATATTTTATTAAATTTTAGATTATAGCATTACAATAAAAAAAGAGCACAAATTTAATTATACTCTTTTTATTATTATAAAAATAATTTTATATTATGTTTTCTTTTCTGCACATCAGAACGAACGTTCGATCAAAATAAACATAAAAAATAATTTCATTTATTTTTAAAATTTATCTTACATTAAATCTAGGATTAATATAATCTTTTTCATTAACCTCATTATTTCATCTAATTCATCTTCTTTAAATGAACCAAATATTTTTGTTATTTCTTTATAATGCTTTGGAATCATTTCTTCAAAGAACTCTCTTCCAGCCTTAGTCAAAAAAACTCCGTAACTTCTTCTATCCTCTTCATTTACTTCAGTATATATAAATTCTTTTTTCTTTAAAGACTTTAATATCCCAATAATATTTGACTTTGTAACTTGCATTTTCTTAGCCAAACTTGTAGGTGTTTCTTGGGGTTTTCTATCTGAATACAAAATTAGTATTAGAGTAAACTGACTCATAGTTATATTAAAATTATAAAAATAATTTTCTAATTTAGAACTCATTTTTTGATTGGCTAACAATAAATATAAATGTGTAAAACCAATCTTATAATTTTCTAAATTAAACTTATCAGTATACTTATGCATAAGTTTTTCACTTGGAAATTCTTCGTCTTCGTCGTCTATCATATTTTCTCCTTTTTATCAATAATACTAAGTATATTCGAACTTTTGAATATTGTCAATATTTTTTCTTATCATTAGATAAAAAATTAGGCAAAATGCCTAATTCTTCTCTTTTAATTCTAAAATAGCTCCTACCCAACCAAAAAATAATGGATGTGGTTTATCTGGTCTACTTTTAAATTCTGGATGATACTGTGAAGCCACAAAAAATGGGTGATTTTCTAATTCTACTACTTCTACATATTTATTATCAGGCGAAGTTCCTACTATTTTCATACCATTTTTTTCAAAATCTTCTCTAAACTTATTATTAAATTCATATCTATGTCTATGTCTTTCACTTATAAGTTCCTTTTTATATAAGTCATATGCCTTACTTTCTTTTTTTAATACACAAGGATATGCACCTAATCTCATTGTTCCACCTAAATCTACTACATCTTCTTGGTCTGTCATTAAACTTATTATAGGATAATTAGTATTTTCATTAAACTCTGTTGAAGTCGCATCCTTATAATTTAATACATTTCTAGCAAATTCTATACAGGCTGTCTGCATTCCCAAACAAATACCTAAAAATGGTATTTTATTCTCTCTGGCAAATTTAATAGCATCTAACTTACCTTCTATTCCTCTATCACCAAAACCACCTGGAACAAGAATACCATCATACTTACTAAGAGTACTCACATCATAATCTTCTGATTGTATATAAGTTATCTCTACTTTAGTATCTTGGTTATATCCAGCATGTTCAATTGATTCATGAATACTAATATATGCATCTTTTAGTTCTACATATTTTCCAACTATTGCCACTTTAGCTAATTTTTTAGGTTTTTTATATTTCTCTACCATGGCCTTCCACTCAGATAAGTCAGGTTTTTTATTTTCTAATTTTAGATATTTACATGCGACATCTGCTAAACCAAGCTTTTCCATAGTTAAAGGTATTTCATATAAAATTTCTGCATCATTAGCCTCTATCACTGCTTCTTCATCTACATCACAGAATAATGATACTTTTTTCTTTATACTTTCATCCACAGGATGCTCACTTCTCACCACTATAATATCTGGAGAAATACCTAAGCTTCTTAACACCTTAACACTATGCTGTGTGGGCTTTGTTTTTAGCTCTCCAGCAGCTTTTATATATGGAAGCAGAGCTACATGTATATAAATTACATTATCTCTTCCTGCATCTTTTTTAAACTGTCTTATAGCTTCTATAAAAGTATCTCCTTCTATATCTCCTATTGTTCCACCAATTTCTGTAATAACTATATCAGAACCACTTGCATCAGCTACTTTTCTCATATAATCTTTTATTTCATCAGTTACATGTGGTACAAACTGTACTGTTGCTCCTAAATAGTCTCCTCTTCTTTCTTTTTGAATAATCGTAGACATTAATCTTCCTGTTGTTAAACTATTATATTTTGTAAGCTCTTCGTTTATAAACCTTTCATAATGCCCTAAGTCTAGATCTGTTTCTGCACCATCTTCTGTTACAAATACTTCACCATGTTGATATGGACTCATTGTTCCAGGATCTACATTTATGTATGGATCAAATTTCTGTATAGTAACTCTGTATCCTCTTTCTTTTAATAGTCTTCCTAATGATGATGCTGTAATTCCTTTTCCTAGTGATGAAACTACTCCTCCAGTAACAAAAATGTACTTTTTTTCCACTTGCAAACCATTCCTTTCTAAATTTATTATTAGTATAATTTTTTTATTTTACATAAATAAAAAGACGAAAAAAAAAAATTACTTTTAATTTCGTCATTTTTAACTTTCTATATATTAAAAAGTTTTTTTACTTGTTATGTAATAAGTATAATAAAAAAACAGAATTTTGTCAATAATTTTATAAAATTTTCTCTCTCATTTTTTCAATATCTGAATTTTCTATATATTTAATTATATTTCCATAAACTGCTTCATGATAACCATATTTTTTTTCTCGTAATTCACTAATAGCCTCTTCTTTAGTATAATTTTCGAAAAGAATTCTATACATTGCTACTACTACTCCTGTTCTATCACTTCCATGCCAACAATGAATTAAAATAGGTTTTTCAGCATTTTTTATTATTTTTAATGCTTGTATTATATTCTCATCATTTATTTTACCAGCACTCATTTTTATTCTTTCCAAATTTATATCTGTAAATTTGGCCTCATAATCATCGGAATGATGTTTCCTCAAGTTTAAAACAGTTTTTACTCCAATTATGTCTAACAGCTCCATATTCTTTCTATTTGGCTGTGATGATCTATAAATACCATCACTAACTTTATAAAAGTTCTTTACGTTATCAGATAATATTTCTTCATCTAATTTTGATAAATTTGTGAAACTTATGCTTTGTATCAAAAAGAAAAAAAACATAATTATTTTCATATGATTTTCCATATCTACACCTACCTAAAAAACTATTCTTTCAATTATTATTTTATTTATTATATCATAAATAAAATACTTTTGGTATGTTGTATTTAAACTAATAATTTTGACTTTATTATAGATATATAGTTTTTCAAGTCTCTTCCTAAAAAAAATTCAGTTTTTTGCAATTATTTTATTTTTAATAAAAAAATAAACCACAGCAATGCCATGGTTTATATTTTATATTAATTATTTTCCTTTTTTATAAGCACCTTCAGAACCAAATACAGTTTTTATTTTTTCTGTATAAAATTCTTTCATGTAATTTTTTCCAGGCTCTAAATATTTTCTAGGATCGAACTCTTTAGGATTTTTAGCTAATGCTTCTCTAATTCCAGCAGTAAAAGCTAGTCTTCCGTCAGTATCTACGTTTATTTTAGCTACTGCTGATTTTGAAGCTAATCTTAATTGCTCATCTGGTATACCAATAGCATCTGCTATTTCTCCACCATATTGCTTCATTAGGTCAACAAACTTTTTAGGTACTGATGAAGAACCATGTAACACTATTGGGAATCCTGGGATTCTTTTTTCTATTTCGTCTAAAATATCTAATCTTATTTTTGGGTTATCTCCCGGTTTGAATTTATGAGCACCATGTGAAGTTCCAATTGCAATTGCTAGAGAATCTACTCCAGTTCTTTTTACAAAATCTTCTACTTCATCTGGTTGTGTATAAATATGAGCATCTGCTACTACATCATCCTCTACACCTGCTAAAACTCCTAATTCAGCTTCTACAGTTACATTATGAGAATGAGCAAATTCAGCTACTTCTTTTGATTCTTTTATGTTTTCTTCATATGCATGATGTGATCCATCTATCATAACAGAACTAAATCCGTATTCAATACAATCTTTACATGTTGCAAAATCAGGACCATGATCCAAATGTAATGCTATTGGTATGTCTGATCCCATTGCTCTTGCATAAGCTACTGCAGCTTGTGCTAAGAAAGGAACCATTTCTTTACCAATGTAGTTTCTAGCACCTTTTGATACCTGTAGAATAACTGGTGAACCCATTTCTACACATGCTTCAACAATTCCTTGAACTTGCTCTAGGTTGTTAAAGTTAAATGCTGGTACTGAATAACCCTCTTTATTGGCTTTTTCAAACATTTCTTTTGTGTTGCTTAATCCTAAATCTTTAAAATGATACTTCATTTTAATACCTCCTAAATATATGTTCACTTATATAATAGCAAATTTATAGTGGAAAATCAACTTGGTAAAGTGAAAATATTGTGTTTGAAGTCTTGTTATTTTTTTAACTTTGTACATATTTTTCATAGTATAGAGATAATTATTGACTTTAAATTTTTGAAAAAATATATTTTATTGTTTACAATTTCCAATTTAAAAAAATTGTAGTTCATAAATTTATAAATCATTATTTTTTATATTATTATATTAAAAGCAAAATATTTTTAAAATATACATATCATATAAATCTCAAATAAAATTAATATAAAGGATTTCCACTTAAATTAAATAAGAAAACCCTTTATATATTTTTTTATTTCACTTACTAACCTTAAAATACTGCTTTTAAAGTTACTCCTGCTCTATAATCATCTTCATTTCCACTTCCTACAGAATACTCCCCATTTATAAAGATTCCATATCTATCTTCTATCTCAACTCCAAATATTGCTCTTGTTTTCAATTTTCCATTTTCATCTTCTGGCTTATTTAGATTATGATATCCATCTTCCACAGATACCAGCCTTGCCTTTTCTTGTGTATTCAAATTTGCTAACTCATATTCATAGAAAATATCTAATGAACCTTTTAACTTCCATCCTGTTTTTACTCCTAATGGTAAAGAAGATTTCAACTCTATTCCAACTCTTGGTTTTACACTCCAAGCATCATTTCCTTCCATTTGTATACTTTCTAGCCCCTCCTCTTCAAATGTTGGTCTAGTCACGTACATAGCTTTAATTCCTCCATATGGAGTTACTTTTGTATTTTTACCTATTTCAAGTTCTTTCCCCATTGTATTATCACTTGTTATTGAGTATGTCTCGTACATTCCGTTCATTTCAGATCTTCCAGAATCTGCCCAATTAATGTTTCTATCTATATTGTGCATACTTACTCTTCCTGTGACATCATTTCGTAATACCCAATCATTATTCTTGTATTTATTATGTGCTCCTATTTGAATAGTATCTACCCATTCTTCACTATTGTTATTATCGTCAAATTCAAAGCCTGTGTGCAAGTATCCCAGTGAGTATCCAAATGTATGTCTGTATGTTCTTTCTACCTCTCTTAGTGCCAATACTCCCGTTGTAGTGTAATCATATCCTACTACTCCATCTGTGTTTTCTTTTGTTTTACCTTTTCCTGCAATTATATTTATCTTCACATTCTCTTTTGTATTATTTGTTGAATCTTTCAATAAATTTAGAGAGTTTTCAAAAGTTGTGGCTATATCTTCTTCTCTTTGATTTATGTTTGCATAAACATTCCCTGATAAACTATTCATTATATGATTAAATTCTTCTGTAGTTTTTATCTTATCTATTTTATCATATATTTTCAGTCCATCTCCTGTTGCTTTATCATACTTTAAATCTAAAGCATTTGCAAAATCATTATACCAGTGTCCGTTTGTAAAATTACTGTAATCTTGTTTTTCCATCCAAATATCTATATTTCCACTATCATTTATTGTAGGTATTGCATCCCAAACCAATGAATCAGATACTACTGCAATTGTTCCATTATTAGGACCACCCCATGGTGTATTTGGATTAAATATATTTTCTAATTTATATACAGTTGCATTTGTTCCTTGACTAAAATCACTTGTTATCTTTACTGGTTCACTTAACTCAAATGATGGAGCATTAAATTGTACTGCATTTGATACTAAAAACTCCCCATTTATATCTTCTTTTGCATATCCTCCTAAAGCTATCTCGGAAGCTGTTGGAACTCTCATTGTACTCGGTTCTACTTTTACTTTTATCTCAATTCCATTTACTATAAATTTTTCATTTACATTTATTATACCCGCATTTACTATCGAAGGCAGCTTATATTGAGTTCCTTCTCCATATATAATGTCTGTATTATTTGAGCCATTTAGATTTATTATCCCTCTATTTTCTAAAACAGAACCCCCAGCAAGTTGTATTCCTATTCCATCATTTCCATTAATTGTAATTTCATTATTATTATATATGTGTGAACCAGATGTTCCGTATATTCCTATCCCATTTGCTCCATTTATCACTATATAACCATTATTAATCGCTGTAGAACTTCTTACAGCCATTCCTATAGAATTCTCACCATCTAAAACTATTGTCCCATCATTTTGGATATTACCATTCTCTGCGAACATACCTATAGCACCTAATTTTGAAGATATTAGATTTCCATGATTTACTACCGATACCCCTGTATTGTTATTACTATATATGCCTACTCCATTTTCTCCAATTGATATTTGGGAAGTATTATTTATAATAGAATTTTCTCCATAAATACCCACTGAATAATTATTTTTTGTAGAATCTAGAAAGTTTATCACAGAATCATTAAGATTTATATTTCCATTATTTGTTATTTTACTATTTTCTCCATATATAGCGATTAATCCTTTATTCCCTAATGCATTTAATGTTCCATTATTTTCTATTTCTCCATTTTTTCCATAAAAGAACACTGCATTACTTCCAGATGCATTTAGAGAAGCAAGGTTATTAACTTTACTACTGTCTATATAAAAGCCTGTTGATAATTCGCCTATTGAAAGTATTGCATTATTTGTAATCAATGTTCCACTATCTTTACCATACACTAATACACTGCTTTTCCCCGCTGTTATATTACTGCTGTTATTTATAATTTGAGCTCCATTTGAAGCATAAATCCCCACTCCATTTAGATCTCCTGTTGAAATTACACTACTTCCTGATGTTGTTAAATTCCCACCTTCTAAATACACAGCTACTGAACTATTTCCAACATTTATACTTCCATTTGTAGTAACATTAGAACCTTTGCTATATATTCCTATTACTTTTTCCCCACCATTTATATTGGTATTATTATTTATATCAATGCTATCTGATCCGTATATACCAATTTGCGCTTTTGTATTTATATCCGTTGTACTTCCTAAATTAATATTTCCATTATTATTAATTGTTGTATTTCCCAATAATACTCCAGTGCTATCTTTAGCAGTTGCATATATTCCTATTCCATTATCATTACTTACAGATATATTTCCAGTATTCGTAATCATATTTGAAGTCCCAGCATTTGTTAATTCAGATAATATTCCCGCTCCATTATTTCCATTTACTTTTATAGTTCCTGTATTTATAATATCCGAATTTTCACTAATAATCCCAGAACTACTTACTCCATTTACATTAATAATAGAATTATTTATAAAAGCTGTTCCTAAATCTTTAACATATATTCCTAACGCATTGCTATTTAAATCCAATGTCAAATCTCCAGTTATAACTCCTGTATTTCCAAATACAAATATACCTACTCCATTATCTGATACTGATAGTTTTGTTGGACTTAATAAATTTAGTGTACTATTTTCTATATTTACATATGGATTTACTCCTGTTATTACCTTATCTCCTAAGTTATAATTTATTATAGAGTTATTTTTTCCATACACTAAACTTCCAGATAATACCTCTAAATTTCCACTATTTAAATTTAAAATACTGTTATCAGTAACAAAGGCTATTCCGTCACTTCCAGTTTTTATATTACCTGTATTTGTAACAATACTGTCCTTAGCGTGTATTCCTATAGAATAGTCTGTCCCTGTTTTATTTCCCACTGTTATATTACCTGTATTTGTTATATTCGAGTTTTCCCCATATATTCCTACTCCATTATCTGATAATAAGATATTTGATTTATTATTAATAATTGTCGTTACTGGGGGTATCTGCAATGAATTAACTTTTGAATATATTCCAATATTTCCTGTAATTGATGAATTTAAACTGCCGTTATTTTCTATCAATGATGCTCCATTTCCATATAAACCAATTGATTGAATTCCTAGCATTGTAATATTTCCATTATTTCTTATTTCAGAAAAATCTATATTTTGAGCATTCTCTGCATATATACCTACACCATTTGAACCTAAGTTTATAATTGCATTCACATCATTATAGGCTCTTGCATTTTTTACATATATACCAGTTCCTTTATCTGTGTTTTGTAAGTCTATTATTCCAAAGTTATTTGCCTCATACTGATTAGAGCCAACTGTTTTATATCTTTCTGCTACCATTGCCGTTGTTCCAATAGTACCAGGACTTGAAACTATTGTCGAACCAGCCAAATTATTTACTTCTCCATTTGTTACAAAACCAGCCATACCATTTCCAATTGTTGTTACAGGACCTGTTATATTTATAATTCCATTTGCTGCTCTACTTCTTGTTACTGATCCTGTAGGAGACAATGAATTTATTATTCCTGTACCATTATCATTTATTATTGCTCCATTTTCTCCCCAAATCCCTACTCCTGAATCAGTAAATGTCATGCTGCTGCCTGATCCAAAAGTAAATTCTCCACTTCCTTCTACAAAGGCACCTATACCTAAACCATTTATTTTAATACTTCCTCCAGAAGCAAAATTTACATTTGATCCTGCCTTTACATATATTCCAATTCCAGAGCTTATTCCATCTCCCACTTCTATTTGTCCATTATAAGTTATGCTGCTTCCAGTACCAACTGTTCCTGTTCCTCCGCCTGCATAAAGACCAACACCGCTTGAACCAGCAGTTAATTTATTAGATAAAGAACTTATATTTTGCGTATCAGCATATAAAGCTACTCCATAGAACTTATCCGATCCCACTGTAACAGTATTTCCAGTCTTTATTTCACCTGTATAATTTATTGTATTACTTCCTTTTAAGGCTAGAGCAATTTGCCCATTCCCAGATGTAATAGCTGGAACTCCAGCATCTATTGTACTATTATCAGATAATATTAATATACCATATCCATTAACTGTTCCTAAATTAGATCCTGATAATTTCCCACCATTCGCTATAAAATATGCCACTTGTGTCTGATCAATCTGTCCTAAATTAATATTAGCTCCTGTAGTAGTTATCATCGAGCTGGCTCCATTACCATATACGGCTATTCTTCCACCAGTTGTTGAACTTATAGTATCACTTAAATCTATTGTTCCTATATTTACTATATTTACATTATCTGCATAAATCCCCACACTACCTGAATTTTTAATATTAATTGCTCCTGAATTATTAACTGTATAATTAGTTCCAGTTGTTCCATTTTTTTGTGCATATATTCCAGCGCTACCGTCTCCAGACATATTTATAATTCCAGTACTATTTATGTTTATTCCACCAGTTGCACTTAATGGTGCTGCTGTATCATTTGACAAACTATATATTCCTATTGAGTCACTGCCTAAAGTATTTATTAAGCCATTATTTGATATATCAGAATTTTCTACTCCATACATTGCTATTGATTTTACTTCATCTGTATTAATTATTCCATTTGTAGTATTAGTTAATATCCCGAATTTAGTGTATGTTCCAACTACACTATCTATATTTCCAGTCATTGTCAGAACACCATCATTAGTTGTTTTAGTATTTGCTTTATTAACAGTAACCAAAGTACCGTTTTTTGAATATGACTGCAATCCCATTGAAGTATTTAGAACTAATCCCCCAATTCCTGAACTACCTACAGTACTTCCTGTGACAGTATTCTTCGCCTCTCCATTTTCTGATACAAATGGAGTAAGTCCAGTTCCCACAGAAACTGTCCCTGGATTTAAAAGAAAATCACTTAAATGAGTGTCATTTACAGTTACAGTTCCGTTATTTGATGAAAATGCTAGTGTAACATTATTTCCAATATTAGAGAAAGTCACATTTGATAAATCCTCTGTTAATATGTTACCTCCATTTGAATATGCCAATGTAGAATTATCTCCTAGATCAGCACTTAACGCTTGTATGTCAAATATTCCAGTTGAGCTTCCAAATCTATCTCTTGCATTTGTCTGTCCAACTCTACCTTTATAGTTTTGAAGTAATGCTATTCCTCCTGTACCTACTTTTATGCTAGCTATATCTTTATAATATTTTATTGGATCTAAGTTGTACAAACTTCCTTTATTAAATGTTGCTATTCCTATACCATCTGAGTATACTCCGATTGCACTATAATTAGCTGTAGTATTTCCAACTTCTATTGGTGCTGCAATTGTAGCTCTTGTAACATTTGTAGGAGTAGAAACAGGTGTAAAAGTAGGGTTTGTTTGTTCTAGCCAGATTCCTGTTCCTCCATCTCCTGTTTTTATAAGAGCATTTTGCTTATAATCTGTTGTTAAAGTAACAAGTCCATAAGATGAACCATAGCCATCTGTACCTATTGGTGTCCCACCATTTAACAGCCAATCTGCCACTGTAATAGAATTTCCTGGTGAGTTAGGATCTTCCACAAAGTGCGTCTCTTTGTTAGTAGATTGATTATGTGACAGTGAAGATGAGTTTACAGCATATACTGCTACTGTCCCTTCTGCACTTGTTTGTACTACAGCTCTATTTTCAAAACCTGCTCCTAAAGCATCTTCATTAGTTATTAATACTCCATGTGAATTCTGGCCTGTAGTTGATATCCTTCCATAATGATAATTGGCAGCCTCATCTGTTCTATCCTCGTTTATAGCAGCCCCACTTTTCACATAAAAACCGACAGAATTATCTCCACTTACATCTATATAACCAGTATTATTTACATTACCGCCTCTATCTGTGTATCCTCCAGCAGATTTTTGAGAATTTACATTTATATGTGCTTCTCTTCCAGAGACTTCTTGTACTTCCCATTGTTTAGTTACATTATTATATATTCCTGGATTGGAAAAAGTATACGTTATATTAAATACACCTGCTGTTTTATCTCTACCTACTATACCGTAATTTTTATCTCCATATATATTAATAGAACCTCTGTTCATAATAAAACCATTGACTTCTGATCTTAATCCTGAACTCTCTGTTGCATTTTCCCATATATTTATTGTAGCACTATTTTCAGCACTTCCCTGCTGATTTTCATAAAAATTTGTAGGTGTAAATGGATTATTAAGATCAGATGTATATAAAAGTACAGTTTGATTTGTGTACATTCCTGTAGCCCGTTCTACCATTGATGAATTTCCCACAGATAAAATTAGTGGATTAGTAGTATCTGGTGTTCCGTCTTCTAAATATATTGTATTTCCATTTACATTATCTTGAGTAAATGGAGTTGAACTTCCTATATTTATTGTTCCTGCATTTGTCCACTGGTTTATTCCTTTTTTTATAGCAAATCCAGTAGACTCATCACCTAATACATTTATTATTCCATTACTTTGAATAAGTGAAGTATTAAAATATCTTGTACTTACTCCAAAATTATGACCTATATCATCTCCACTATATGGTGAAGTCATAAAACCATAACTTCTAGAGCCATATACATTTATAGTACCATTATTAATAGCATACTGCCTTACATTTCTTTCATCATAGCTATTTGGATCTGCATATGCGAGACCACCATCATATGTAATTCTTCCACCAAGTAAATAAGCATTATAATCATTATATGCACTTAAATTATAATCTTGATCTATATCTGGCATAAGTAGAAATCCTGCACTATTTGGTGATTTCATAGTTATTATTCCATCATTTTTCATATTTACTTGTATATTTTTTGCACCAGACGGGATATATCCTAAGCCAATTTGCTTTGTATAAATACCTGTTGCTGCCTGTTCTCCTATTATTGTCCCATAGTTACTTGCCTGAAAATCAGGATTTGGATTATATGAATTAATTGTATTATCTGGTGAAATTGCTAACCCAGCAGTTTCTGAATTTCTCAGGGTAATTACTCCGCCTGGTGCTGCATCCGCTATTCCTTTTTCTAATAATATTGCACTTGCCTTTGCTCTATCCACTTCGTTATTTCCATTTAATCCACCATAACCACTTGATATCTTTAAAATAATGTCATTTGCCGATGCAGAACTTAAAACTTGGTTCCCAATAACAGTATTCGTATTTAAAGGATTTGTTTGAGTATCTAATTTCAAATTGAATACCTTAATATCATTCAATGGTACCTGAGGTGCCTGTAAATTTGTAATTAATTTTATATCTTTTTCATTTATTACCTGTGGTGTAATATTAAAACTTGGTGGTGTGATATTTAAGTCAATCTGTGGTATTTCAATATTAAATATATTAACACTTCTCGCTTCAATAGTATTTGGTTCAAAAGCATTTATCACTATTGAACTCTTATTATTCACTTCAGGGCTTATAGAAAATTGTTCTATATTTCTAATTGGAATATACATTCCTAAACTCACAGTTTTAGCTTCTTTAGTATAAGGTGCAATAACTTCTTTAAATCCTTCACCTCTTGAAGTCTTTTCATAAAAACCACTAAAAAAGATTTGCCACTCAAGATACTCTGGCTTTATTATATAGTCTCCCTGTGTATATAAATCTTTTAATTCTTTATTTCTCAAATTTAAAATATCTTCTATTAACTTATAGTTCTCTTTATTTGATTTACTTAAATTCATATTGTTAGTTATTTTATTATATAACTTATCATAATTAACCTTTGTACTGTTATCTGCTATTCCTGTTGTTACAGCTAAAGAATTAAGCGCTATAAATAAAAATAGCTTTTTATTCTTAATCTTTTTTACTTTTCTATTTTCCATAATATTTCTCCTAGAGTTCAATTTTGGTCATTTTATGACTGTAACAACATTAAGTAAGACAATTTAATTTTTATAAAAAAATCCAATATATATTATTAAATTTAATCATTTATTTCTTAAGCAACTTAGTATATCATATTTTCATGGAAATATGTAATCATTTGTGCAACATTTTATCTCTACTAAAAAAAATCACTAATATCATAAAATTAATAATTTATATTTTATTTTAAAAAGTAGGTAAAATGCTCAGGAACGAAATTTTTCAATGTAATATATTTAATTTATACAAAGGAGAGATTATGAGAAAAGTACTATTATTAATTTTATTACTGTTTGGATGCATGGATACAATGAGTTTTGCTAATGAACCCTATGATATTTTCGTTGTGAATGATTCTCTTTATACAGAATAGCTGTTGATCGACAAACAGGTGTGTGCTCAAGTACCTCTGAATTAAATATAAATAAAGCCAAAGATTCTATTCTATCACACTGTGAAAAATTGTAAGGTCTTTTTTACCATTTCACCACTCCTCGTAGTTGTGTAGGAGCAGCTTATTTCTATTCAGATAAAGTTCTTGAATTTGATTCAGCTTTAAACATTTTTTTGAAATTGGCTATAATATGCGTATAAAGAGGTATAATGAAAAAGCACTAAAAAAATGAGGTTTCAGAAGAAAAAAATTCTTAGCCCTCTATTTTTAAAAATATAATTTTAACCTATATTGATGTCCGATAATTTTAATTATGTATATTTAGTGTGAAAAAAGTGTTTTAAAATCCATATTTCGAAAATCAGCTCTCATTTTAACTATCATGAACCTTTTAAAGGGCATAGGGAAGCCGTGGCGATATTTAAATCAGAAAAACATGTAAATCATTGTCTGGAAATTTTTAACAGCCTTAAATCGCTAGCTATGGAAAATCTCCTGATAGATTTTTATGGAGAATAAAAAAATGAAAGGAAAATATGTGATTTTTTATATCAAACATATTTTCCTTTTAGGGCTCCCGCCAACTCATTCATTTTTTATGGTAAAGGTGGTGAAATTTCAACAAGGGGTACCGCCAACATTTCGGAAATTTTGTACGCTAAGCTATATTTTCATCTAAAAAAGCCAAAAACCTGTACGTTAAGGATTTGGCTTTTTTGTTAATTATTTAATGGTCTTAAAGAACCTGGT